>JBAUGC010000892.1:0-5304 GCA_049679485.1 Xanthobacteraceae bacterium | reverse complement strand
TCAGCACCAAAGCAACCTCTACATCTCCTAATTGGTGTGCATTTAGCACTCTTCAAGTGAGACTGCCAATTTGGCCGACAGTTAGTCGTCCGAAATACTGCTAATGCACTGAATCTGGTGACAAACTTTTGTCTCTAGAATATCGCGCACATCTTTCGCCAGAACATTTCACTTCCGGCCTCCCCGAAATGCGGAAGTGATCTCGGCGAAGGAAATTTTCCCTTCTCGGGCAGCGATGCAGGGGCGTCGGGGTAAGCTGTTTTGCTCAGATTCCGGACGGACGAGGGCGTAAGCGGATACTGATCGATACCCGATCCAAGGCGTTCGGTCTTCAATTCAAGCTCAACCGGAAATCCATCCGGGTGTCCGTAGCCTCGCTCCGAACCATGTCGGGCGAAAGGAAACACCATGCGACTACCTTCAATACTGCAAGGAGAATCCGTGAAGCGTCTGCTGCAAGGCGCAGCCATCGGTGCCGTCGCAACGATCGTTGTTGGCTTTAGCTGGGGCGGCTGGTCGCTGAGCAGTACCGCCAACAGGATGGCGAAAGACCGGTCCGAGCTGGCGGTCGCAGCGGCGTTAGCGCCAGTGTGCGCCGACAAATTCCGCGCCCTACTTGACGCCGTGGCGAAGACCATCGCGCTTTCGAAAGGGTGGAAACGCGCGGACGAGTTCCCCAAGGAACTCATAACTCTCCCGGGTGAAACGTACCCGAGTTCTGCCCTTGTGTACGTCTGGTCTACCCTGCTGCTTACACCGAAATCAGGTGCGCTCTAGTGACAAGGAGGGCGGCGAGGAACGCTATTAGGAGACCATGACTATCAATGTCCTTCCTGATTACGTGCTGCGAACAGTATTTCTTTCGCTGGCGGTCGCAATCGTCGTGTTTGTTGGCATGTTGTTTGACCACCCTCCATTCTTAGCAAACTGACGCCGTACTCACCTTGCTTCCAGCGTGAGCACGGATTGTCCGCAGCGGGTCACGCTCGTTGGGAAACCGGCGGAGCAGAAGCATTGACGCCTCCCGACCTTGGCGACGTGGCCGGGCTCGGTACCCGCAATGCAGCTAATATGTGACCGTCTCCTCCACCGCGAACTAAATTCTCAACGTGCCCTTGTGCTTTGATCCCGGTACCACAGATGGACAGGTATTGGCAGGCCGTGGCTTGCCTTAAGCTGCTCAAAAAACGGCGACGTACCGAAGTCTCCGCTCTCATAATTAGCAGCGCCAGTGCCCATCGGCAGGCACGGTTTCTGTCTGACAAGTTGATATTGGCTGCATTGCGGGTGCCGTTGGCACGCGCAAGTTGGCCACGCGCGCACCCCCGGTTGCGTGCGTACTCAAATAGATTTTCACAAGGGAGACTACCCAATGAATAACGAAAACCTGACACTCCACTTCAAGGTCAAGGACTTCAACGCATGGCGTACGAGTTACGATGGAAACGAGAAAAACCGCACCTCTGCCGGCATCACGAACGGCAAAGTGTTCCGCAGCGCGGATAATCCGAACGAGGTCGTCATCCTCCAGGATGTCGCCGACGTGGCAAAAGCCCGCACGTGGTATGGCTCCAATGAAATGAAGACGACGATGGAGAATGGCGGCGTACTGGGCTCACCAAGCATTCGCTTCGCTGCGGCGGCCTAAGTCGTAGCTGAAAACAGATCGTGACCGGGTCGGTGTGTAGCGTCAGTGTTTTGTTGCGTGGCCGTCCTGAAGATGGAAGCCCCAGCCCCCGTCGCCCGACCATGGCTGGGGCAACCAATGCAGTATGATTACTCGGCACTGCAAATCGGCCCGCCTGTGTCAGCGGAGTTGCGCCATGCAGTATTACCCGCCCTCAATTTCCGCCAGCCAATGCCCCCCGCTAGTACCGCACAACACGCCGCTCCTCGTATTCCCCTCTCGTGGCGACACGATGCAGCATCTCCGGGCGATCCCAAAACTTGGAGTGCGTTTTGAACAGTTCATCTTCGTCTGCCCTTCCTACGAGGAGGTCAGTACAAAGGAAGTTCGGCGCTAGCAATGGAAGAAGCGACAATGAAAGTCGATCAATCCAAAGCCCTCAATAAGGGCGCTCGCGTTCACTGGCGGGGCGGTGCCGGCGACTGGGTATTATTACCGAAACGAGTCGCGATGCGGTCACGATCGCCTGGAAGAATGTGGACAAGTGGCCGCGCGTACGCCACGGGGACATGCGAAATTCAGCAAAAGCCGAAACAGCTGCAAACTGTAACGGCAGCCGAACCAACAACCACTCTCCCGCTTATTGGGGCCACCAAATGTCCGCCATCCTTCCAAAATCGGTGACGTGAATTTCACCCCTGCGAGTGCGCACGCCGCAACTTTCGGCAGTCCCTCAGTTTGAGAGGATCAAGCAGCCATGAACTATAAAAAACCGACTTCCCGTGTGGAGATGAAAAATAGCGGCACCCCGCCGAACGAAACGTATGGGTGGAAAATATACAGGAACCGGGATGTCTTACTCATCCTACGATCACAGCAACTCTTTGTCTCTCGCATGGCGGGATCCGCTGACGCTAATCGATCAAAAGTGCAACCAGTCGACACCGAGAGGTTGGGACGGCTGCCACAATCAAACCGAACGCGCTTCCCAGGTTGTTTGCCAACGTTCGAGAAATTGGATCGCAGTTTGGATCAGTAAGCTGTAGCATGCTCCATGTGGGGTTCGGCGAGTTATCGCGACCGCTCCGCCGATGTGACGCCATCAACAGGCCCACGTCCATGCGGAGCTGCGCCGTCCCGCGAGCCATAGGATCGTCGCCGAGTAGATAGCGGACGCCTGGGCTTTGGGAAGGCTGATGAGCGACGACTACAAAATCTATGTCGATGCCGGGCAACCCGCGACCCTCAACAATGGAGCTGGCGTACAGACTGATTGCGCCACATTGCAAGAAGCCGTTTTGGCCTGGCACCGGTTGACGCCTGAGCAGAAGATACGAGCGACCGTTAAGGTGATCGGCGGACAGGTTATAGGGCACATGAGATTGAGCGGCTCCATTACGAACCGAAACCAGCGAGACACCCCGCCCCAATTCCCGTCGCCTTGGTCGATGAGGAATGCGAGGCAGCCGTTCTTCGTGAAGGACAAGACCGAGCAGGCTCTCGGTTCGGGCGGCCATGACGGTCGTACCGTTCGCCATTGCGCACTTTATCGAGGATCAGCAATTTAGTACGAAGAAGTCCGCAAACAAAGGGAAGACGTCAGCCGAGAAACTCAAGGTGAGTTGAATCGCGCGCGAGGAAAGGTCTCAATATGGCCGGCGGTGATGACGACTATGGTGACGCGTTCAAGAAAGCGAAGCTCGAACACGACCAACAACGGGAAGCTCCCACAGAGGCGAAGCGTTTGCAGGAGGAAGTCGACGCGGACGCCACGGTGTTGAGCAATGTCGTGCTGCCTCAGCTACAAGCCGCTGCTCAGAAATTAGAACCGCTCGGCGGCAACGTGGAAATTCGGCAGTATGGCCGCACTGGAAACAGGCTACGGCCGGCGTCGGTCGGTTTCCGCATAGTGGATCAGCAGGACCACCAAGATCAGCCGAGCTATGGAAAGAGTCGGGAAAGCCGCGCCTATTTAATTGTTCCACGCGGGGGAATGGTAAGCGTCACAAGCGGTGACGGTTTCGACGTCACAGGCCAGCCGAAGCGACCGAAGAACGTAAGCGAGGAGGTCGGTATCCAGAGACGCGAGGATCTCACAATCGACAATGTCAAAAAGTTAATCATGCGTGCGATCGAGGAATACCGAATCGATCGCGCCGCGCCGGACGCGTGATAAAAGCGAACGTCGGCCAGTTCGTGTGAAGCTGCGGCGCGTCGGCGCCAACCTCGCGAATGCCTATCCGCCCGACGGCGGCACGTCGGTGGCTTGAGCGCACGATTGCGGAGTTAACAGTTTAACCGAGCCCATGTCGCTGATGGGGTCAAAACCTGCCCTGATGAGGCGGGCAGAGCATGTCGGCTTCTCTAATCGGCCATTCGGGGTCAAGCGTTTTCAGACTGTCCACCACTACAGTGTCGATGTCACTCACGGGCTCGTGCGTCTCTTCGGAAATCGGCACCTTGCGCGAGATACTGCCATCGGTGTTAGCGCAACGCACCGATGTGCTTTCCCCGCGCAGTGGTCATCTGCCGCTAATTGATGTCGCTGATGCCGCCAATATGCAATTTAAGTCATTTAATTTTGCTGTCTGTCGATCCCTTCACACGGAGAGGTCGTAGGTTCAATTCCTAAGCGCCAACCAAAAAGCCACTGAAAATTGAGCACCTGAAGAAGTTATCTGCCGCTACTGACCGCCGCTACAGGCCACCGCTCGCGAATTAGCCGATCTTGCGCGCGGGTGCCAGCAACGAATGGACTACCTTGCGAGCGGCAGGCGCGACACACACCCACACACTGACGCCACGCGGCGGTTGTGAGGAGAGCAATGGACTTCATCAATCGCAAGATCTGCTGCAATGGTTCCACGCTTTTCGCTATTTGCGACTGTCGCCAATTGATGCCGCCAATGATCCAGGTAAGCCATTGATTTTATTATATGGTGGGCCCGGGAGGACTCGAACCTCCAACCAAGCGGTTATGAGCGCGCTACCTTCACCGAAATAATCAACAATTACTGGCGTTTTCACGCAGGTTCGTCGACGAATGTTCGCGTTTGGTTGCGGCGTTTCATTGGTTATCTATTGGTTGAGCCAGTACCCTTCCCTCGCACCTCGTTCGGGACGAGGGGGTCGCAGGTTCAAATCCTGCCACTCCGACCAGCTTTCCTGAAATCGCAATGACTACGGGGCCTGATATGGGGAACGAAACTCCGTTTCACTGTACTCGCCGCTAATCGCAATGCTTGTCGGCCAATGACGCGACCTGCGTCATCGCATCGGAGAATGCAACTAAACCTGCACCGCCAACGTTATGTAGTGAGGGACAAACCAGAGCGGCGGCGGCAGGAGAGATTTTTATGCGCAGAACAACGATTGCAGTCGCGGCGGCCGTACTATTCGGCGCGGCGACGATGGCGACAGGTGCCTTGGCGGCTCACGGTGGCGGTGGCGGCCACGGCGGTGGCGGCCATGGTGGCGGTGGCCATGGTGGTGGACATATTGCCGGTCACGGTGGTGGCGGACATGTTGCCGGTCACGGTGGTGGCGGACATTATGCAGGTGGTCACTATGGAAGAGGCTACTATGGAAGAGGCTACAGAGGTGGTTATGGCGGCGGCCTCGGAGGCCTCTATGGTTACAGCGGCTGCATCGTAAGAGTTGGGCCCGCCTGCTTGTAA
>JBAUGC010000891.1:0-1785 GCA_049679485.1 Xanthobacteraceae bacterium | reverse complement strand
CCACGATGTCGAGGTTTTGGACGAGCCCTACTCCGACGTCATGGGCCACGCTGGCGCCGTGGTGCTGCATCCGGACGGCACCTGCGAAGGCGCCCACGACCCGCGTGCTGACGGCGGAGCGGCAGGGGTTTGAAAAGCCTCCTTTCTGCCCCACTGCGTACTAAACTGTCGTTATCTCTTCGGAAGCGGTCACGAGCGCGCGGTTGATGTTATATCGTTTCGCCTTCCTCGTTGCCGGACTGGCCGGCGCGCTCATTGCGACAGATCGCGCGCAGGCGCATCCTCACGTCTGGGTCACCATGACCGAAGAAATCCTTTACGCATCCGACGGCTCGGTCACCGGCGTGCGCCACGCCTGGACCTTCGACGACATGTTTTCGGCGTTCGCCACCCAGGGGATCGAAGGCAAGACCAAAGGCACGTGGACCCGCCAAGAGCTTGAGCCGCTTGCCCGGGTCAACGTCGATTCGCTCAAGGAATATGCGCACTTCACGTACGCCAGGATCGACGGGAAACGGCAGAAGGACGCATTCCTTGAGCCGGTCGACTATTTTCTCGATTACGACCCGAAAGATACCGTGCTCACACTGCACTTCACGCTGCCGTTCAAGACACCGGTGAAGGCCAAGGCAATCGAGCTCGAAGTCTACGACCCGGAATTTTTCATCGATTTCGGTTTTGCCGGCGACCAGCCGGTGCGGCTGGTGAGCGCGCCGCCGCAATGCACGGCCTCGGTCGAGAAGCCGCACGACGATAATTTCTCGTCGTCGCTCCGACTCGATAAGAATTTCATGACGTCCGAGACCAACATGGGCATGGGCGTAAATTTCGCCAACCGGATTTTCGTGAAGTGCCCGTAACGCATAACGCCAGGTCGCAATTGATGCGCCGCCTGGCGCTGGCTCTGTCAATCGCCATGCTTCTGCTCGCTGCAAACGCACTCACCGACGCGTTCCCACAGGTCCGGCCTTTCGGTAGTCTTCGTCCGCCGCCGGCCGACTGATATTGGCGGCGCCAACCTCGCCTGCATGTTCGGACTGAGCTTTGCGGGCCGCCAACTTTTCTTGTTTTGCCGCTAGCTTGGGCCTCTTGCCTGTGGTTGAAACGGAAGAGCCGCCGGCGCCGATCGCAACCGAAGCTTGACGCGAGAATGGTGAGTTAGGCTACTGCCTAACCCACCCGCAAATGTTGGAAGTCAGGCCACCTTCTCGGCCAAGTGCCGGAACATCGCCTTGCGCGCCTCGTCGTCCATCTCGGCCTTGAATTTGTATTTATCTTTAAGCGCGACCGCGCGCTGCGCCGCCGGCCGCGCGCTGATCTCGTCGACCAAACGCTTGAGATTCGGGAATTTCGCCCACGCGCTTTCGCCGAGAACGACCAGCATCAGCCGCGACCAGCCCCAGACGTCCATATCGACAATGGTGTAGGTGTCGCCGAGCATATATTTCTGCTTGGCGAGCCGCGTATCGAGAATGCCGAAGTGGCGTTGCGCCTCGAAAGCATAGCGGTTGATGGCGTATTCGATCTTTTCCGGCGCATAGACGCGGAAATGCACCGACTGGCCGGCATAGGGGCCGACGCCGGACGCAACAAACATCAGCCACGACAACAGCTCGCCGCGGGCCTTGTCGCCCTTTGGCGGCAGAAACTTGCCGGTCTTTTCCGCGAGATAGAGCAGGATGGCGTTGGAGTCGAACACGACGGCGTCGCCGTCGACGATGGCCGGCACCTTCGCATTCGGGTTGATGGCGAGATATTCCGGCTTGTGCTGATCGCCTTTACGGG
>JBAUGC010000890.1:0-3320 GCA_049679485.1 Xanthobacteraceae bacterium | reverse complement strand
ACGGTGGGCGGGTCGTCGCTCGCGCTGATGGATGCTGGCGTACCGCTCAAGCGACCGACGGCGGGTATCGCCATGGGCCTAATTCTGGAAGATAAGCGTTACGCCGTGCTCTCCGATATTCTCGGCGATGAAGATCATCTCGGCGATATGGACTTCAAGGTAGCCGGCACCGAAAACGGCGTCACCTCGCTGCAGATGGACATCAAAATCGCCGGCATCACCGAAGAGATCATGAAGGTCGCGTTGGGCCAGGCAAAGGATGGCCCCCTGCATATCCTTGGCGAGATGGCGAAGGCCATCAACACCGCGCGCGCCGAACTCGGCGAGCATGCTCCGCGCATTGAGTCCTTCAAGATTCCCGTCGACAAGATCCGCGAAGTTATCGGCAGCGGCGGCAAGGTGATCCGCGAGATCGTCGAAAAGACCGGCGCCAAGATCAACATCGAGGATGATGGCTCGGTGAAGGTCGCCTCCGCCAATGCCGATTCGATCAAGGCCGCGATCAACTGGATCAAGTCGATCGCCTCGGAGCCGGAAGTCGGTCACATCTACGAAGGCACGGTGGTCAAGGTCATGGACTTCGGCGCCTTCGTGAACTTCTTCGGCGCCAAGGACGGCCTCGTGCATATCAGCCAGCTGGCGCCGCGCCGCGTGCAGAAGACGAGCGACGTGGTCAAGGAAGGCGACAAGGTCAAAGTCAAGCTCCTCGGCTTCGACGACCGCGGCAAGGTCAGACTGTCGATGAAGGTCGTCGATCAGGAGACCGGCGAAGATCTCGAGGCGAAACAGAAAGCCGAGGGCGAACCTGGCCGGGAAGCCGCCGCGGGTGGCGCAGCGGAATAACTGGTGGCAGCAAAGCCTGGGTTACGAAAGTAAAAAGGCGACCCGCGAGGCCGCCTTTTTGTTGAGCCAAACGAACGTGCGTCAAAGCCGACGCGCACCGTGCATCAGTCGACGATGACAGGCGCCGCAGCGCGGCCACCTCGGGCTGGTCTTCGGAACACCATCAGCAGCGGGATCACCGCAAGCGTCGCGATCATCAACAGCTTGTAGTCGTCGATGTAGGCGATGATCTGCGCCTGCCGGGTGATCACCGCGTCGAGCGCAGCGCGGCCGGCGGCCGTCATCGGATTCCACGCATGCGCGATGATCGGATTGTCCAGCGCCCGGTTGACCGCGGAGACGTGAGGCACGATGGCGGCGTGATTGGCCTGCGTGTTCGTAACCAGCAAGCTATTCACCACCGAAATGCCGACGCTGGAGCCGATATTGCGCGACAGGCTGAAAAAACCGGCGCCTTCGGTGCGCTCTGCGAGCGGCAGCGTCGATAATGTTGCTGCGCTGAGCGGCACGAACAGGAAGCCGAGACCGGCACCCTGCACCATCGTGACTCCGATGATCGAAGCTTGCGACACGTCCGGTGTCCACCCGGTCATGGCGTTGAAGGACCACGCCGTCAGGCTAAGACCGATCGCGAGCAGGATCCGCGTATCGACGCGGCCGACCAGCCGGCCGACGATCAGCATCGAAGCCATGGTGCCGACGCCGCGCGGCCCCATGACCAATCCGGCGGTGACGACCGGATAGTCCATCAGTTCTTGCAGATAGGGCGGCTGCAACGCCATCGACGCGTAATAGGTGAGGCCGACAATGGAAATGAACAGGACGCCGGCCGAGAAATTGCGGTCGCGAAACAGCGACGGCCGCACGAACGGATTTTTGGCCGTGAATGTGTGAACCAAGAAGAGATAGAGGGCGGATACGGCGACAATCGCCTCGATGAGGATTTCGCCTGAGCCAAACCAGTCCAGCAGCTCGCCGCGGTCCAGCATCAATTGCAGCGCGCCGATCGAGACGCTCAAGGTGCCGAAGCCGAACCAATCGAGCTTCGAGCCGGCGTTGTGCGACGTCTCCGGCAGAAAGATGATAATTCCTACCAGATCGAGAATGCCGATCGGCAGGTTGATGTAGAACACATAGCGCCAGCTGTAATTCTCCGTCAGCCAGCCGCCGAGCACGGGACCAAGCACCGGCCCGATCATCACACCGATGCCGAACAGCGCCATGGCGAAGCCCTGGCGCTCCCGCGGATAACTCGCAAACAGCACTGTCTGTGAGAGCGGAACCAGCGAAGCGCCGAACGCGCCTTGCAAGATGCGGAACAGCACAATCTGATTGAGCGTCTGCGCCATGCCGCACAACATCGACGCGAGGGTGAAGCCGGCGATCGCCACCAGGAAAAGACGCTTGAGCCCGAACCGGGTGGCAAGAAATCCGGTCGGCGGCGTCATGATGGCGGCGGCAACAATATAAGACGTCAGCACCCAGGCGATCTGGTCCTGGCTCGCTGCGACGCTGCCCTGCATGTAAGGCAACGCGACATTTGCGATCGTCGTATCGAGCGCCTGCATCAGCGTCGCCAGAATCACGCAGATGGTCAGCGCCGTGCGATTGCCGCCCGACTCGGTGAGCTCGCCGGCCATTATGGCGCCTGATGGTGACCGCGGCTGAACAGCGATGTGAGGAAGTGCGGCAGGCCGCGCGCGTGTCCGGTATCGACATCGACCACAACGCTCATGCCGGCGCGCAGCGGCGGCAAGGTCTTGTCGCTGTTGTCGAGCCGCACGCGCATCGGCACGCGTTGCACCACCTTCACCCAGTTGCCGCTGGTATTTTGTGCCGGCAGCAAAGCGAATTCCTGCGCCGCGGCCGGGCTGACACTTTCAACAACTCCGTGCCACTCAAGATCGGGGAACGTGTCCACCGTCACCGTGACCGGCTCCCCGGGCCGGACATACGTCAATTCGGTCTCTTTAGGCGTGGCGTCGACCCAGACGTGATCGTTGTCGACGAGGAAAAAGGCGGTGGTCGAAGCGGCGAGGTATTTGCCAGGAGCAATCGACGGCACGTCGGTCACAATGCCTGCGAACGGCGCCGTCACTACCGTGTGATCCAGCTGCCGCTGCGCCTCATCGACCTGCGCCTGCGCCTGCCGATATTGCGGATGCTCCGTGACGACGATGTCCGGATTGCCGCCGAGCTTGGCGAGCTGCACCTGCGACTGCTCGCGCAAGGCAGCGAGCTTGCTCTTGTCATTTTGCAGCGTGTACTGGGCCTGGTCGAACACAGCTTGCGTCGCCGTGCCGCTCTTCAACAGCATTGCGGCGCGATCGTAATTGGTCTGATCCAGATCGACCTGGGCCTGCTGAGCGGCCGCATCGCTCACCATGCGCTTGTAATCCTGCTTCATCGACTCGATCGTCAGCGCGATCTGCGCGAGATTGGCTTTGGCGTTATCGAGCGCGATCTGGAATTGGCGG
>JBAUGC010000889.1:0-2909 GCA_049679485.1 Xanthobacteraceae bacterium | reverse complement strand
GTATTCCCGTAATTTTTGGTTCCGCTGAAATGGTAGATTTTGGAAGCTAGATTGACCCAAACAACGGTATCAGAGGGACAGCGTGCCTTAGCCCGGGCTTCCGTCGAAAATTCGTTGGCCGCGACTGGAGCCGGTACCGTGCGGGGAGCGGGTCTGTCGGTGGAGGTTGACGGGATAACGGGCTTGGCGGAACGAGCAGCCGCGGTCGGTGCCGGAGCTGGGGTTGAAGTCGGCGATGCAGCTGGGGCCGCCGCAGCTTTAGGCGGCGCAGCGCCGCCGCGGCATTGAGCTACGTAAGCCTTCTCGGTGATCCCGTTGGCTTTGTTGGCGGCTTTGTTAGCTCTCCACTCCTCTTGGCAGTCCTTCACGGTCTTTTGCGCCGAAGCCGCAGCCTTCGGAGGAGGGGCGGGAGTTGGCGCCGCTGCCGGAACCACCGTTGGCTGAGCCGATGCAGCGCCGCCGCGGCATTGGGCTACATAAGCCTTTTGCGTAATACCATTCGCCTTGTTCGCCGCTTTGTTGGCTTTCCATTCGTCTTGGCACTCCTTCACAGTCTTTTGCTGTGCCGTGGCGTGCGAAGATAACGTCACAAGGCACAACACCGCCGAGCATATGACAATCGCGATTCGTCGTCGCATTGGTTGTCTCCTCTACTCCCGATAATATCTTGCTTCGGGCCAGCAAACTCCGCGAAAGTTAGTAGCCTGTAACGGTCAGACTATACGGCATTCCTTCTGTCGGGTCGTCATGATGGTGTGCTCGCGGCATTGTCGAGCGCCAGCGCTTTGAAAGGGCGCAGTGTTGCCTGCTGCCGAAGTGGGCGCGGATCGGTGAGGCTCCCAAGGCTCATTCGCTGACCCTCAGCTCCATCTAGGCGCGAGGTAATTGTGTTCGTGTGCAGTCGACGCTGCTGCATCGGCGCGTTGACAATGTTTTTGGAGTGTTCGGCTAGTTTTCTCACTGCGCTTCAGCTGGCGCGGAAATAGGGAACCTTTCAAGTAAATCGGTGAGCGAACAGATTTCGCCTTAGGCCACGATTGTTGTGCCCTTCATAACTTCGAGGCTGGCGGCCGCGGACAGCAGATTGGTGATGTAGCGGTTCGAAGATGACTAATCAGAACAGCACCTTCACACTCTGCTCGAGAGGGCGCGGGGAAGAAATCTGTGGCCGCGCAAACTTGATGCCGGCTCCGGAGTCCAGAAGGAGACATCCAGAAGCGGCAGTGACACTAAGCTGCGGCTGATGTGCCGGTGCTTCTCGCCTGTGACGAGAGCGGTAAGACCGCCTGGTCGCGTGAGCGCCTCACCTCCACTGCATCGGGAACAAGGGCAATGCCGTCGGGCGGCGCAAACCTGAAGCTATGGAAGCCACTGCGGATGCCGGCACGTTTGAGGTCTTCGCGATAGCAGTTTGCCAGAACTTGACCGATCAAAAGGCCGCCAGCAAAAATGTCGAGACAGACCGGCGCTTCCGGATGGTCGACATTCTGCGCCCAGCCTTCGATCAGATGCGGCGCGACCTGATCGACAAAACCCCGCAGCGCACCAGCCGCCGCCTTTTTGTTCGTCGTTAAGCCGGCACGCAGCGCAATCCGTTGCCGGATTGTCTCAAGCTCGTAGCCCCCATCGAGCCGTGGCGCGCAATAGCGAGCGACCGTTGTCTCTGCTGCCGCCGGGTAGAGCAGGCGATATTCGTGCGCGTTATGGAACATGCCGCGGCTGTCGTCGTCGATGAACGACTCCGACAAGGCGCCCTCGGCGATAATGATGTCGTGTGTGTCGAGCTCGATGTGGAAGTACTCGATCGTCTGGACGCTCTCGGCCTGCACGATCGAGACGCCGTTGACGAGGTCCTTGGCCTCGACCAGTACGCCGCCGTGCTCGTCCTTAAAGAACAGCGCGTGATTGGGCGAGATCCAAAGATCGCGCTTTGGAACGTTATCGTCGAGCGCGCCGGCCTTGATACAGATCGGCAGGATGTTCTTGCGCCCCATGACGAAACGGCTGGCATAGTTTCGTCGCCCGATCCACTTGATCGGCCGCGATCGGCCGGAGGCAGTGATCACCTCTTCGCCGATCTCAAGCTGCTCAACCCGCCTCTGCCCGCGCTCTGTTTGAATGAGTGTCCCGCGGCAATAGCAGGGATTCGTCGTAATAGTCGTGGCGTCGGTGGTGGCATCAGCAACGATGTTGAACTGGGAAACCGACGTAAAACCCGGCAAGTCAAGGCTAGCCGGGCCGCCCGGGCCGTCGAGAACAAGATGCCCCCCTGAATAGCTCGCCCCGGTCTCCTGGAAGTCGTCGATGATGATTTTATCGCCGGCGCCGAAATTTTCGATCGGGTTGGACGGCGCATCCGCCGGGGCGAATTCGAGCGTGCCGGGATCGAACTTGATCGGGCCTGACCCCGCCGCACCCGTCGCCGCCAATTCCAGCGTCCCTGACTCAATGTCGATGCCGCCGCCGAATGCATTTTGACTGGCGAGCTCTACCGTGCCGGTACCCGCGATGTTGAGGCCGGCAACGCTGGTGCCGCCCGCGCCTTTCTGATCAGTGATCGGGTCATTCACCACCAGTGGATTAGCGCTGGTAGCGCTCAGTGTGATGTTACCGCTTTGCAGGAAAATGCCATTGCCGAGAGCAGCGCCACCGATGGCACCGGCTCCGCCGTTGCTGTCAAGCGTCGAACCACCTGAGACCAGACCGCCCTCAATGATCAGCGATCCGCCCGACGCCACAAAGATGTCACCGCCAGCGCCGAGACCGCCGCCGCCGCCACCACCTTGCGAGGCTCCCGCGCCATCTCCGGCGCCGAAACCGCTGACGTTGCCACCTCCCGCGGTGCCATATTGCCCTGCCGAAGAATTGTAACCGCCAGGTCCGCCGCCTCCGCCGCCGCCACCGAAGCT
>JBAUGC010000888.1:0-4977 GCA_049679485.1 Xanthobacteraceae bacterium | reverse complement strand
CCGCCGCGTCCGTCGGTGATGCGGTAGGTGCCCGCGCTGTGCCACGCCATGCGGATCATCAGTCCGCCGTAATGGCCGAAGTCGGCCGGCCACCAGTCCTGTGAATCCGTCATCAGGGCCCGCAGGTCCTTCATAACGGCCTTGAGGTCGAGGCTCTTGAACTCCTTGGCGTAGTCGAATTTCTCGCCCATTGGATTGGACAGAGACGAGTTCCCGTGGAGAACTTGAATGTCCAGCTGGTTCGGCCACCAGTCGCGGTTCACAGGTCCGCGGGCCGTGAACGGGCATTTGCCGGCGCTCTTTTCGTCAGTCTTTGCGTCCATGTCTGTCTCCCATTGTGTTCGGTGATCTTCTTCGGGCTGTTCCGGGTGTGGATTGGGGGTTGGGCGGAATCTAGGCTCGCCAAACGATTACGTCTAATCGTATTGCTTGCGGTATGCGATAAGAATATCTTATCGGCGTGATCACCTTGCGCCAGCTTCGCTATTTAACCGCGCTTGCCCGGCATCGGCACTTTGGCCGGGCCGCCGATGACTGCGCGGTAACGCAGCCGGCCTTGTCCATGCAGATACGCGAACTGGAACGCGAGATCGGCGCGCCACTCGTGGAACGACGGACTGGGGAGATCGCGCTGACCGAAACCGGCCTCGAAGTGGCGCGGCGTGCCGAGCGCGTCCTCGCTTCAACCCGTGACCTTGTCGACTTCGCCCGCCACCGCGGCGTACTTACCGGTAAGCTTCGCCTTGGCATCATCCCGACGCTGGCGCCGTATATTTTGCCGCGCGTGCTGCCGCGGCTGCAACACACATATCCGCAGCTTCGCCTGGAAGTACGCGAGACTCAGACCAAGACGTTGCTCGATGAACTCGTGGCCGGCGAACTCGACACGGTGGTGTTGGCTATGCCGGTGGATGGCGCCGACATCGAAACGCGCCGGCTATTCGACGATCCGTTCCTGCTGGCCGTGCCGGCCGCCGACCCTTTGCGGGGAAACCGGCGCGTCGCCGTCGCGGACGTGGAGCAGCGCCGGCTTATTCTCCTTGAAGAAGGACACTGCTTGCGCGACCAGGCTCTGGCGTTCTGTGGAGCTTCGAGCCGCGACGGGCCGGCCAGTCTCGGCGCCACCTCGCTCGCCACCGTGATGCAAATGGTGGCCAATGGGTACGGGGTGACGCTGTTGCCGGAAGTCGCCGCCGGTGTCGAAGCCCGCGACGATCGCGTCAAGCTCTTGCGGTTTGCCCGACCCGAGCCTGCGCGCACGATCGGGCTCGCGTGGCGGCGGACCTCGCCGCGCAAGAAGGATTTCGCCGCGCTCGGCGAGATCGTCAGCGAAACACTGGGCGTCTCAACGCGGAAGGCCGCGGTCACGAAAAATCTCGGCAGCGAGCGCGCGCGTAGCCGGGCGCCGCAACCGTAACGCTTCGTTGTCGAGCGCGATGACTGCCGAACGTGCGGCGGCAAAGGAGCGCTCGATATGGGTCGACAGGTAAGCCACCACGGCTTCGTCGAGTGCAAGCTGGCGATCGGCCGCGAGCTTGACCATCACCGCGCGCAGCATTGCATCGTCCGGGGCAGCCAGCGTCGCGAGCGGCAACGCCCGTAGTCGCGAGATAAGGTCGGGTATAGCCACCGGCCAGGTTGTCGGCGCGGTGCGCGCGGTAAAAAGCAGGTAGGCGTTCTCCTCGCGCGCAAGATTGATGAGATGAAACAGCGCGCGTTCATCCGCGGCCATTGCGGCGTCCTCGACAACCAGTACACCGGTCGCGAGCGCTGTCGGGATTTCGGCAGCACCGAGCGCATGAGCCGAAATTACCCGCGCGCCCGCCGCTTGCGCCCAGATCATTGCCAGATGAGTCTTGCCTGCTCCCTCGGGTCCGACCAAAGCCACCGCATTCGCCGGCCAATCCGGCCAGCAGTCGACCAGCCGAAGCGCGCTCTCATTGCACGGCCCGGACAGAAAATCCTCGCGTGCGTAGCTTTCGGTGTGATCGAGCACGAGCGCGAGCTGCCGCGGAGGAAACGTCATGGTGTGTTAGGCGGCGGGTTTCCGGTGTACAGCGGGCTCGCCCGGTAACGGCTGACGGCGAAGCGTGTCAATACGCCGGCGGCCGCCGCAACTGGCACGGCGAGGAGGAGACCGACAAAGCCGAACAAGGTCCCGAACGTAAGCAGCGCGAAGATGAGCCACACCGGATGCAAACCGGCGCTGCCGCCGACGAGCTTCGGCGACAGAACATTGCCTTCAAGAAACTGACCGAACAGGACGACGCCAACGACGACGAGAATCCGCGTCCAGTCCGGAAAGAATTGCGCCAGCGCTACTCCAAATGAGACAACAAGGGCGGTCAGCGAACCGACATAGGGAACGAAGGTCAGAAGCCCGGAAACCGCGCCAATCAGCAACCCAAAGCTCAAGCCGGCCAGCGTCAGGCCGAATGCATAATAACAGCCGAGGATGACACACACGGTAAGCTGACCGCGCAGATAGCCTGTGATCGCCCTATCGATCTGGCGCCCCAGTGCTCGCACCGTGTGACGCTGTTGCAACGGGATCAGGCTGTCCAAGGTGTTCACGACCCGCCCCCAATCGCTGAGCAGATAGAAAGCAACGACCGGGGTGATGACCAGCAGCGACACCAGGGAAAGCAGCGCCTCACCCTTGGTCCACAGCGTCGGCAGTACATCCGTCAGGTAACCGGCGGCCTTGTTCAGGATAACGCTGAGGGACCATTCATTGCCTGGAGCGTTGCCAAAGACCGCCTTCAGCCACGGATGGTCCGGATCGCTGACAAGCGTTTGCAGGTGCTGCACATATCCCGGTACGTGCGCGACGAAGCCCGAGAATTGCGTTGCCAGCACCGGCGCGATGACGACGAACAGCCCAACGACAACCAACACAAAGCCGCCGAGAATGAGTAAGGCGGCGATGAGGCGGCTGATGCCGTGCTTGGTGAGCTTGTTGGCCAGCGGATCAAGCAGATACGCCAGCGCGGCGCCGACGACGAACGGCAGCAGAATATGATGTAACAGCCACAGCAGGCCGACAAAGACCAACAACGCGACAACCCAGAACGCGATTTGCCGCTCGATCCGCATGACGCCCTCGCGCGCGCTCAGTGTCCGGTGCCGAACGAGTTCATATGGCGAAGCCACTCGGCGAGATAAAAGGCAATCGAAATTAGCGTCAGCACGGCGACCAGTCCGGCGACAATTGTCACGATCAGCTTGGCATCGAAGCCAAAGCCATGTTCGGCCAGCACCAACGTGGCCAGCAAGATTTGCGCCACCGTGTTTACTTTCGAAACTGGCAGCGGCCTGATCGGCATCGGTTTGCCCACCAGCCAGGAGAGCATGAAGCCGGAAATAATCATGATATCGCGTGACACGACGAGGATCACCAGCGGGATTGCCAACGCACCGGCGATCCCAAGCGCGACATAAATCGAAACAATCAGGGCCTTGTCGGCCAGCGGGTCGAGATAGGCACCGAGCTCGCTCGCCATGTGGAAGCGCTTGGCGAGGAAGCCGTCAACGGCATCAGTGATCCCGGCCACGAGGAACAACGCGAAGGCAACGAGCATCTCGCCCGACGTAATCGCCCAGACCACGATCGGCACGAGAATGATCCGCGCCAGAGTAATAAGGTTCGGAATACTCAAAAACGCTCGCCCCGGCTACCGGCGCGGCGAAACCGGAAAACATCCGACCTCGATACGCCGTCTTTCGCCCCCACTATATAACTCGGCCGCGCGCTTGCGCACCCGCCGATTCCGACGTAGGAGCCGCCGAGTAAATCCTCCCCGCTCGCGGGAAGGCTAATCTGCCGATTGGTGGGTCCGTGAAAAAGGCGCGCTACGCGGCCGCCGGCGTCGATATCGATGCCGGCAACCGCATGGTGGAACTGATCAAGCCGCTGGTGCGCGGAACCGCGCGAGCGGGCGCGGATGCCGAGATCGGCGGCTTCGGCGGCCTGTTCGATCTCAGGGCTGCCGGCTTTCGCGATGCAATCCTGGTCGCTGCGACGGACGGCGTCGGAACCAAGGTCAAAATCGCGGTCGAAACGTCGCGTCACGATACGATCGGGATCGATCTCGTCGCCATGTCGGTCAACGATCTCGTGGTGCAAGGGGCCGAACCGCTGTTCTTCCTGGACTACTTTGCCTGCAGCAAGCTCGATCCGGCGGTCGGAGCGAAGGTGGTCGAAGGTATTGCCGCTGGGTGCCGCGAAGCACGTTGCGCCCTGATCGGCGGTGAAACCGCCGAAATGCCCGGCATGTATCAGCTCGGCGACTACGACCTGGCCGGCTTCGCCGTCGGAGCGGTGGGACGCAACGACGTGCTGCCGCGCCGCGATATTGCGCCGGGCGACGTGGTGATTGGGCTTACGTCTTCCGGCGCGCATGCCAACGGCTTTTCGTTAGTACGGCGCATCGTCGCTGCGTCAGGGCTTTCTTGGGACGCACCAGCTCCATTTGCGCCGGAGCGAAGCTTGGGCGAAGCGCTGCTGACGCCGACGCGGATCTATGTGCAATCATGCCTCGCTGCGATCCGCGGGACCAAAGCGGTCAAGGCGTTTGCCCACATCACCGGCGGAGGGTTCATTGACAATATTCCGCGGGTGTTGCCGACGGGGCTTGCCGTCGCCTTGGAATTGGATCGCGTGCCCGTGCTTCCGGTCTTCAAATGGCTCGCGGCTTCGGGGGACGTCGACGAGCAGGAAATGTTGCGCGCCTACAACTGCGGCATCGGCATGATCGCTGTGCTGGACCCGAACGCAGCCGAAGCAGCAAGCGAGCAATTGCATGCGAACGGCGAGACGGTTGTGCGGCTTGGCGAGGTGGTAACCGGCACCGGGGAGCCGCGCGTCGATTTTGCCGGAAGCCTCGACCTCTCCTGGTAGACGATGAGCAAGAAGCGCGTCGCCGTCCTCATTTCCGGCCGCGGATCCAACATGACGGCGCTCATCGAAGCGGCCAA
>JBAUGC010000887.1:0-4404 GCA_049679485.1 Xanthobacteraceae bacterium | reverse complement strand
ACCACAGATCTTCCAGCGAGCCGCCGCCGCGGGCGACAATGATCAGATCAGGACGCGGTGTATCTCCCTGTTCCGGCAGCGCGTTAAAACCGGCAATGGCGGCAGCGACCTCGGCAGCGGAACCGTCGCCTTGAACCTTTACGGGCCAAACCAGCACGCGGCGCGGAAAGCGGTCCGCCAGCCGATGCAGAATGTCGCGAATGACCGCGCCGCTCGGCGAGGTGATGACGCCGATCACCGCCGGGAGATACGGCAACAGCTGCTTGCGCGCTTCGTCAAACAATCCCTCGGCGGTCAGTCGCCGTTTGCGCTCCTCAATCAGCGCCATCAGCGCGCCGAGGCCGGCCGGCTCCAGCGTCTCGACCACGATCTGGTATTGCGACCGGCCGGGGTAGGTCGTGAGCCGCCCGGTGATCACCACCTCAAGACCGGCTTCAAGCTTGAGCTTGATGCGTGCCGCGGTGGTCCGCCAGATCACGCCGGCGATGCTGGCGCGGTCGTCTTTGAGATCGAAGTAAACGTGGCCGTTGCCGTGATAGCTGACTTTGCCAAGCTCGCCGCGGACCCGCACATACCCATAGGACTCCTCGATCGTGCGCTTGAGCGCCGCCGAGAGCTCCGAGACCGTCAGTTCCGGCAGATTGAGCCGTGGTTCGTTCATCGCAGCTGTTACTGCGGCGCGTCGCCAGTGGGGTCAAGACCCCTGGACAACTTCGGGCATGATCTTGCGCCAGCGCCCTCCCATGCTACAGGGGCGGCGACAACTTCTCTTTGGAACATATGAACATTCTGCTCCTCGGCTCCGGTGGACGCGAGCATGCGCTGGCCTGGAAGACGGCGGCAAGCCCGCTGACCGACCGGCTGTTCTGTGCCCCAGGCAACGCCGGAATCGCGCGCGAGGCGGAATGTGTTGCGCTCGACATCGCCGATCGCTCGGCGGTGATCGGGTTCTGCCGTTCGAACAGCATCGATCTCGTTGTCGTCGGACCGGAGGGCCCGCTTTGCGCCGGTATTGTCGACGACCTTGAAGCAGCAGGCGTCAAAGCCTTTGGGCCGGGCCGCGCGGCGGCACAGCTTGAAGGGTCCAAGGGCTTTACCAAGGATCTCTGTCGCGCCAACGGGATTCCAACAGCAGCCTACGAGCGCTTTCGCGCGGCCGCGCCGGCCAAGGCCTACGCCCGCAGCCGCAGCGCGCCGATCGTCGTCAAGGCCGACGGGCTCGCTGCCGGCAAAGGCGTGATCGTTTCGGAAACCTTGGCGGAAGCGGAGGCGGCGATCGACATGATTTTCGGCGGCAGTCTCGGTGAAGCCGGCGCCGAACTTGTCATTGAGGAGTTTCTGCAGGGCGAAGAAGCGTCGTTCTTTGCACTCTGCGACGGCACGACAGCACTGCCGCTCGCCTCCGCGCAAGATCACAAGCGCGCCTTCGACGGCGACAAAGGGCCGAATACTGGCGGCATGGGTGCCTACTCCCCGGCGACAATCATCGACGCGGCGATGAGCGCGCGCGCGATGGACGAAATCGTGTTGCCGACATTGCGCGCGATGCAAGCCTTGGGCGCGCCGTACAAGGGCGTGCTCTACGCCGGCTTGATGCTGACGGCCGATGGACCAAAGTTGATCGAATACAACGTGCGCTTCGGCGATCCGGAATGCCAGGTGCTGATGCCGCGCCTGATGTCGGACCTGGTGCCGGCTTTGCTTGCGAGCTGTGACGGTATGCTGAAATCGCTCGATCTGCGTTGGCATCCCGATGCTGCACTGACCGTGGTAATGGCCGCGCGTGGCTATCCGGGCTCTTATGACAAAGGTTCGGTCATTGAGGGTCTCGACGACGCCGCTGCGGTCGAAGGCGTGGAGATTTTCCACGCCGGCACCAAGGCGGAGGGCGGAAAGATTCTCGCCAATGGCGGACGGGTGCTCAACATCTCGGCGCTCGGCAAGGACGTGCACGAGGCCCGGGACCGCGCCTACCAGGCAGTCTCCCGCATCCGCTGGCCCGAGGGTTTTTACCGCCACGACATCGGCTGGCGCGCGATTGAGAGAGAAACATAACGAGGACAAACACGCTGGCATTGGCCAACGATTAGAGCTAACGGAAAAGCATGAACGTCACCGATCGCCAGAGCACTTTCTCCGGCACAAAGGAAGTCTCCGAGCGGCTGCGCTTCGACGTCGGGCGGCTCGAAGTCTATCTGCGCGATCATGTGAAAGGCTTTGCCGGCCCGATCACGCTGTCGCAGTTCAAGGGCGGCCAGTCGAACCCGACCTATCTCGTCGAAACGCCGCAACGGCGCTATGTGCTGCGCCGCAAACCGCCGGGCAAGCTGTTGCCATCGGCGCATGCGGTCGATCGCGAATTTCGCGTCATCAGCGCGCTTTATCTGCAGGGTTTTCCGGTCGCCGAGCCGGTCGTTTATTGCGCGGACGAAACTGTCATCGGCACGGCGTTCTTCGTCATGTCGCATGTCGAGGGCCGGGTGTTCTGGGAGCCGGAAATGCCCTCATCCAATCGGGCCGAGCGGGCGCAAGTTTACGACGCGATGAACGCGACGCTGGCGCAGCTGCACAATTTCGATCCGGCCGCGATCGGCCTCTCCGATTACGGCCGCGGCGAGAACTACGTGGCGCGCCAGATCGAGCGCTGGTCGAAGCAGTACCGCGCCTCGGAGACGGAGAAAATCGAAGACATGGAGCGGCTGATGGTCTGGCTGCCGGCCAACCTGCCGCCGTCGCAGCCGTCGCGGCTGGTACACGGCGACTATCGCCTGGACAACATGATCTTGGCGCCCAACGCGCCGAAAGTAATGGCGGTGCTCGACTGGGAGCTTTCGACGCTCGGCGACCCGCTGGCGGATTTTTCCTATCACCTGATGCAGTGGCACATGCCGCAATCCGAAGCCGGCACCGGATCGCTGGTCGGCTTTGATTTGGCGGCGCTCGGCATCCCGTTGCTGGGAGAATACGTCGACGCCTATGTGAAGCGCACCGGTCTCGACCCGCGGCCGTATCTGGCGACCTATTCGGCGTACAATTTCTTTCGTATCGCCGCGATCCTGCAAGGCATTGTCGGCCGCGTCCGCGACGGCACCGCGACCAGCGCGTTCGCCGCGGCCAAGGCCGGTCTGGTTCGTCCGCTGGCCGGCAAGGCGTGGGAATTCGCCCTCCAGGCCGGGGCCTGACGGCAACGCGGATGAAGACCTTCGCCCTCGCACTCGGTGGCGGCGGCGCGCGCGGGCTGGCCCACATCGCGGTGATCGAAGCGCTCGACGACATGGGCGTGAAACCGGTGGCGATTGCCGGCACGTCGATCGGCGCGCTGATCGGCGCCGCCTATGCGGCCGGCATGCGCGGCAAAGACATCCGCCACCATGTCATCCGCTTCGCGCACGATCCGAGCGAAACCACGCGCCGCCTGATTGCGTCGCGCGCCGGTTCGCTTGCCGATTTGTTCGCCGGCGCGGTCGGCCAGGCGACCCAGATCGACGCCGAGAAATTCTGCGCGCAGTTCTTGCCTGAGGCGATCCCGGCCGAATTTTCCGATTTGCAGCTGCCGCTCGCGGTGACGGCCACCGATCTGCATCGCCGCCAGGAAGTATCGCTGACCGTGGGGCCGCTCCGTCCGGCGCTCGCTGCCTCAATCGCTATTCCCGGATTGTTACGCCCAGTCGCCATTAACAGCTGCGTCCTCATCGACGGCGGCACCACTAACCCCCTGCCCTTCGATCGATTGCGCGGCAGCGCTGATTGTATCGCCGCCGTCGACGTACTGACAGCACCGCCGACCGAGCGCGGCGATATCCCCGGCGCCTGGGAGAGCGTGATCGTTACGCTCAACATCATGGGCAGCGCCATCATCGCCGGAAAGCTGGCACAAGGCGCGCCCGACCTGGTGATCCGGCCGAATGTCGCGATCTTTCGTACGCTCGATTTCTATCAGGCGACCGCAATCCTGCGGGCCTCTGAGGCTGTGAAGGAGGAAGTCAAAGAGCGACTCGGCGCGTTGCTCGCAGCGTGAGCCACGGCAAGCAGACTGTGCCGGCGGCGCCCCGCTGAGTAAATCGATCGCGATCCTTGTCGCGCAAGGCCGCGGTCTATATTGTGCGCCGTCAACATTGGAGACTGAAATGGCTACAGGTACCGTGAAATGGTTCAATCCGACGAAGGGGTATGGGTTTATTCAGCCCTCAGGCGGTGGTGGCGGCAAGGACGTGTTCGTCCACATTTCGGCCGTTGAGCAGGCCGGCCTGCGTTCTCTCAACGAGGGCCAGACCGTCGAGTACGAGATCGAGAGCAATCGGGGGAAAGAGTCAGCGGTCAGGCTCAAGGTCAAGTGAGGGTTTTATCGGCGCGCTCAGCCGAACGCGCCGCCGCGGACTGTCGGACTTGCGGTGCGTGCTGTTC
>JBAUGC010000886.1:0-1644 GCA_049679485.1 Xanthobacteraceae bacterium | reverse complement strand
GTGCAGGCGATGGGCGGCAAGCGCTGGGATACGTCGAGCTTGATCGCGCTGTTGCAGCGGTGACGAAACGCGGCGCAGTCATCTCGGCCGGCGCGAGAACTTTGCATGGCACATGCCACCGGATCGGCTGCGAGCAAGATACCGGAAGTCACACTCGCCTTCTGGATCATCAAGTTCGCAGCCACGACGCTTGGCGAGACCGGCGGCGACACCGTGACGATGACGCTCGACTGGGGGTATCTCGCCGGCACCGCACTATTTCTCTCCCTGTTGTTGATCCTGGTCATCGCGCAGATCGCCGCTGATGAATTTCATCCGTTTCTGTACTGGACGACGATCATTGCTTCGACGACGGCCGGCACGACCATCGCAGATTTCGCCGACCGCTCGGTCGGGATCGGTTACGCCGGAGGATCGTCGGTCTTGTTCGTCGGCCTGATGGCGGTATTGGGCGTGTGGTATTGGTCGCTCGGCTCGATATCGGTCGCGACCGTCGACACGCCGAAGGCGGAAGCGTTCTATTGGGCCGCCATCACACTGTCGCAGACGCTGGGAACGGCGCTCGGAGACTGGACCGCCGATGACACCGGCCTTGGCTATGAAGGTGCAGCGCTCGTGTTCGCAGCGGGTCTCGCCGCACTCGCTCTGGCTTATGTTTTCACCAACGTTTCGCGGGTCTTTCTGTTCTGGGCAGCCTTCATCCTGTCGCGGCCGCTCGGCGTTACCGTCGGCGATTTCCTTGACAAGCCGGTTGCCGAAGGCGGGCTGGCCTTGAGCCGCCCGCTAGCCTCGGCGCTGCTTGCGATCTTTATCGTCGCGTGCCTGCTCGCCTTGCCGCAAAAAACGGGGCGGCATCCCGGTCAATCGGAAACGACGCCGTAGCGAGCGTGCCGAGCCGAGATCGTCTCAGCCCGCGGCGGCCTTTTCCACGTACGGCCGGAACGTCGTCTTGTCGGTGCCGCAATCCGGACAGCGCCAGTTTGCCGGGATGTCGGCAAATGCGGTTCCTGGCCGGATCGATTGCTGCGGCAGGCCGGCCGCCTCCTCGTAGATGAAATAGCAGCCGCGGCACATGAAGCGGCGCTGGGCGCCGTTCATCGTCGGAACCGGGGCGTGAACGGCGGGCTGCGCCACTGCCGAGCGCGGCACGAACACCGAGTCGCCGACAGCGATCTCGCCGCCATCGCGGACGGCGAGATAGACGCCCAGATTTTTGTGGCCGAACGCGGCGCGCAGCGAGCCCGGAATGTCGAGATCGCGGCGGCCTGTCGCCGGATTGACGTTGGTGGCGCCGCAGCGGCCATTCTTGCGATCGACCGCGAACACGGCGTCGCCGATCCGGATCTCACTGCCGACCCAGTCGAATTCCTCCCATGGCCTGGCGCCGTCGATATAGATGTTGGCGCGAAACCGTAACGGGTCGATCTCGACGCCCCATTGCGCCTCGAGCGCGCGCACCGTCGCCAGATTGATCAGCGAAATGACGTTGTCCGGCTTGTCCATGAAGTGGCCGCCGGCGGAGCGCACGAGCGCCGGCGGCCCGCGCAGCGTCGGCACCAATTGCCAGAAGAACTTCTCGACTTTCCCGCGCTGTTCCTTATCGGTCAGCTGCGCCGAAATCACCTGCTGATTGCCCTGCTTCAC
>JBAUGC010000885.1:0-3705 GCA_049679485.1 Xanthobacteraceae bacterium | reverse complement strand
GTGATAATACGGTTCTTCTGCTCGAGTTGTTTCGCAATGCATGAGTCCGTTCATGGCCCTTCACCTCGCTATCGCAATGTAACCCACTTCCTCTTTTGGTGAAGGCGGACATTATTCGATCGCTAATTTTGGCATCTCACCTTCGTATCTCGACGACTTAGGTCCGGCCCCTCCGATCTAAAGACGGGCATCGTCCAGTCATTCCACGGCCCGCTCTGCGCGCTCAATGACATCCTTCTTTGTTGCTCCGCCGACAACGCCCGCTAAGAGACTTGTTGCCCTCACTCGACCTCGACTATCCCCACCGCTCTAAGCGCCGACGCATCGGTGTCACGTATCATCGAGGGCATACGTCCTCATCCTACGGCCGCGCCGCGGCTGACACCGCAACAATCCTCGACAACTCAGTCCGACCCAGCAATCACTTCGCCACAACCATCAGCCTCAAATTCAACCGAAGAAGCAACATCCGGCCAGACAACACTCTCCCAGAATGTCAAATCGGCCATTTTAGCACCCCTAACGCGACCACAGGAGCGTTGACCGCGACGAGCCCGCTCGCGGTCTTAGGAACATCCTCTCCCCAACATCCAACTTCGTCACCCAAACCGCCCTCACCGACCGGCTGTCGGCCGTGGACGAGGTGCAATCGAACGCCAGCGGCAAATCCACTTTTGACGAAGGAGCATGGGCTTTTCAACACTTGTACGCCGGTAGCTTGCTCTGCCATGACTATGAGCGGTCAATGCTCGGCCATCACGACGTGGGTCACGGCAACTTTGGTCGAAACTCCACTGCGTCCGCCGCAGTGTAATTCTTTGCCGCGCCCAGCGCTGGCAATTCGCCGGCCGCTTCCAGCACCGGATAGGTCACCGAGCAGATATGCGAATGGATGCGCTTGAGGTCGGCGAGTGCGTCAAGATGCAGCGAGGTCGTCTCCAGGCTCTCCGGTCGGCCTTCGCGCAGCCGCTCAAAATGCCGGTCAGCCGCCTCAAGCTCGGCTTTGCGCAGCTCAGCCTTTTCGCGCAACAGCTTACGGGCGGCCTCGACATCGCCGGTCATGAAGATGCCAAAGGCAGCTTGCAGGTTTTCGCAGACGCGCTTGTGGAACGCCGTCAGCTCGGCAGCGCCTTCCTGTGAGAACTGATAGCCCCGCTTAATCTTCTTGGTCGCGAGTTCGCACAAGTTTTTGTCGATGATGTCGCCGATATGTTCGAGATTAATGGTGAACGACACGATCTCCATGGCACGCCGGCCCTCGCGCTCATCAAGCGCGTCGCGCGTCAGCTTGGTGATATAGAGCTTGATCGCCTCGTTGAGGCGGTCAACGACATTATCCAGACGTGACACTTTGCTTACTAGCGCCCGGTCATTGTTCAACAGCGCAGCCATCACGTCGCGCAGCATCACTTCGACGGTATCACCCATGCGCCGCGTCTCGCGCGCGGCATTGGCGAGCGCAAGCGGCGGGGTTTCCAGTGCCGCCTCATCAAGATAACGCGGCACAGAGGCGTCTTCGATCCGCTTCCTCTCCGGCAGGATGCGCACCAATAGCGCCGCGACGGGATCGAGTACGCCAATGAAGATCGCGGCCAGCGCGACGTTGAACAGCAGATGGAACTCGGCCGTCATCTTAGCGGCGTCCGGCTGGAATATATTCAATTCCCGCGCGAGCGCCGGCAGGAAGGGGAGTACGACCAATATCCCAACCAGCCGATTGATTAGATTGCCGAGTGGAAGGCGACGACTGGCCGGGTTGCCGTGGATAATGCCGCCTTCTATCAACGGGTTGATCGCGCTGCCGAAGTTGGCGCCTAGCACCAGCGCTATCGCGGCCTCTGCTGATACGAAATGCGAGTAGGCAAGCGACATTATCAGCAACACGACCGCGACGCTCGAATGCGCAGCCCAAGTCAGCGCCGCGGCGATCACGATGCACAAGACGGGGTCGTGCGTTACCGAGGCAAACAGCGCGCGCGCCAACGGCGCCTGCTCGGCCGGTGCCAGCGTGTCGATCAGTATATGTAACGCCAGCAAGGTCAGTCCTAGCCCTATCGCAATACGGCCGAGCGCGCGGGTGACGCTCTGCCCGCCGGCGCGGAACGTGATCACGCCGACGACGAAGAACACCGGCGCAACAGCCGACACATTGAAAGACAGCACCTGCACGATCAGCGTCGTGCCGACGTTGGCCCCCAACATGATCGCGAGCGCGGGCACGAGGCTCACCACCCCATCGGCCGCAAGCGAGGTGGTCATCAGCCCTGTCGCGGTGCTCGACTGCAACAGGGCAGTTAAGCCAAGGCCGGCGACGAAAGCAGAGAAGCGGTTGCGCAGCGCTTTATCAAGATAGCGCCGCAAGTTCGGCCCGAACGCCCGGAGCACCCCTGTAAGGACCATGTGGAGTCCCCACAGCAGCAACGCTACGCCACCCATCAGGTCAAGAAGTACGAGGCTTCCCATCGATTGCCCGCGCTTTGACTTTGCTGGCGCTCATCCGGCCGTCGCCCCGACCGCAGCTGGAACTTGGAAATCCATAACTTCGCGGTAAATAGACCCATTAGCGGGTCAATTCCAGCGCGAGCCTCGCGAACGGCTTTGCGGCAGCCTCACACTACGCCGTGCTCTCTCTCCCGAATTTCCGGCTGCCGCGCTCGCGGTCTTTATCCCTTTGCGCGGCCGCGCGCCGAACGACACCTGCTGGCTCTGCTACCGGCGCCGATTTTTTTCGTTCTCCATCGGGCCTTGCCGGAC
Source organism: Xanthobacteraceae bacterium (assembly GCA_049679485.1). Lineage (GTDB taxonomy): Bacteria > Pseudomonadota > Alphaproteobacteria > Rhizobiales > Xanthobacteraceae > BOG-931. Next base: position 951 of record JBAUGC010000885.1, on the reverse strand, counting down.
CTGCAGCGGATGAAACATAAGCCAGATCAAGCCCTTGGACATCGGGAAGTGTTTTTGTTTCTTCCCAGCAGATTCCAGTTCGGGGCGACGATGGAGCTCGGGCGAGTGGGGCCGATGATGATGTCGGCGGTCGCCGGCGCGGCGAGGTACGGGGCCGCCGGTTGATCGCCGGGTTGTTGCGCGCAGGGGGGCAGGCAGATTAACCAGACTCGCGCTGAATCCTCGCGCGCACGCGAGGGGCGCGCCGACCCGGCGACGTCGGTCAGCGGAGCGACCCGCGATCAGACCGACCCGCTGGCGCCGCCTGCTGGCCGCCGTCGCCGATTCTTATTCGCGAAATTCTTTTTCGTGGAAATCCGGTTCGGGGCGAACGCTGCTGATGATGTTGCTGCTGCGGCTGCCGGCCGCGCAGCGTGGTCCAGCTACGGGGTCATCGCCAAACAGGCGGCATTGAACGATCAGCAGTTTAGGGGGGGCCGCCTTGCATGCCAGTTTCGCGGCGGAGCGACGGCGCGATCCTGCGCGCAGTGGCGTTCGGCGGTCTGCTGCGGAATCTTGGCGATCGTCGTCGATGACCGCGTAGGTCGCGCTGCGCCGGCGCGTGCCAGGGGACGCTCTTTGTGAATCCGGCAACCGGAAAAGTCTTGGGAGAAGCTCGCCCACCGGCGTTGTTATCGTACGTCTCCAAGCCTATCGTGAAACGTCAACAGCGGAGAGCGAGAATGTCGCGCGGTACTGTCAAGTGGTTCAACTCTCAAAAAGGCTACGGATTTATTCAGCCGCAGAGCGGCGGCAAGGATGTGTTTGTCCACATTTCGGCCGTTGAGAGAGCCGGCCTGAGCAGCCTTAACGAGGGGCAAGTCGTCGAATACGAGGAGGTTGCGAACAAGGGAAAGACGTCGGCAGAAAACCTGAAGGTTCAACGCTGACTTTGCATCGACGCATCGGGAG
>JBAUGC010000884.1:0-6664 GCA_049679485.1 Xanthobacteraceae bacterium | reverse complement strand
CTTTGACATCCCCGGGGTTCCGACAAATCGCCCGGCTGACGATTTCGAGCCAAGCCCGGTATTGCGATCGCGCCGCTTTAATCCCTTCATACCCGATGTGATCGGCCAGATAGCTTTCGATTAATTCGGCGCCGATGACGATCATTAACCGTTGCCTATCACGAATTCCAAAAATTGGAAATGAGTTGCCAAGGTTCGCGATTTCAATTCGCTCTATCCGTTCATGCGTCGTAAGATCACGGCCAGCATGAAGCGATCCTGGCGACCGAAAGAGGCGCACGGTCTTTCCAACGGTCTGATCCTATTCGACGGCGTCTGTGTGTTGTGTTCGCGTTCGGTGCAATTCGTGCTCGAACATGAGCACGATCGGTGGTTTCGTTTCACGCCGATTCAAAGCCCCTACGGCCGTGCGCTTGCAGAGCGCTTCGGCATTTCCCTGGACGCGCCGGAGACCAATGCCGTCATCGTGCGCGGCCGCGCCTATTTCAAGGCGGATTCCGCGATCGAGGTCTTGCAACGACTACCGCGCCGGTCGTGGGTGCGCGTGTTTTCGCTGGCGCCGCGGACGTTGCGCGACTTCATCTACGACAGCGTGGCGCGGCGACGCTATCGCCTGTTCGGCCGCACCGACAGCTGCATGGTGCCGACGCCGGACATCAGTGCCCGCTTCGTATTTGATGAAACCGGCGAGACGGCCGCATTCGGCGGGCGGCTGTCGCCGTTTCAGGTTTTGCTCGGCGATGACTTTGCCCGATTGCCGGCGGTAGTCCGCCGCGTGCACGCGCTCAGTGACTCCCTAAAGACCACCGGGCGAGCCAAGGTCTCCGTCGCCGCGGGTGTGCTCCCTTGGCTTGTTTGCCGGATCGCAGGCTTGCCGTCGCCCGGCCAAGACGTTTCGGTCGAGGTCGAATTTCACCCCGACGGCCCGCTGCGGGAATACTGGGAACGGCGGTTCGGCGGGCGGTGCTACGCCAGCACAATGCAGATCGGCGATCAGCGATCTCCTGGCCTGTTGGTCGAACAGTTCGGCCCGTTTGCTCTCGAATTCCGTCTCGAGCCGCGAGAGGAAGGTTCTGTGGTGAGCCTTGGCTGGTCGCTGACCGGCTGCCGGCTGTTTGGCGTCCGCTTGCCGCAGCGGGTCTGCCCGCGAATCGAATGCATGGAGAGCGCGGACGGCGAGCGCTTCCTGTTCGACATCGACGTGGCATTCCCGCTGATCGGTCACGTCATTCACTACAGCGGCTGGCTGTCCCCGGATGCGCCCGACGCGGTGGAACCGTTATGAAGCGACGTGCACGAGCGCCTTGCCGAAGTTCTTTCCTTGCAGCAAACCCATGAAGGCGGCCGGCGCGTTTTCCAGGCCGTCGGTTATATCCTCGCGATAGCGGATGCGGTCGTCGGCGAGCCCGGCAGAGACGGTTTTGAGGAAATCGGCGTAATGATCGGCGACGAATTCGGTGTTGATGAACCCGCGCACGGTGAGGCTCCGCGTCAGCACGGCGCGCATGGTCGCGGGAAGGAGATTGGGCCCGGCAGATTGTCCGGTGGCGCTGTATTGCGCGATCAGCCCGCACACCGGCACCCGCGCGTAGGTGTTGAGCAAGGGCAGCACCGCTTGCCAAACGGCGCCGCCAACATTTTCAAAATAGACGTCGATGCCCTTGGAACAGGCCGCGGCAAGCTTCTCGGGAAAGTCCGCCGCTTTGTGATCGATGGCAGCATCGAAGCGCAGTTCGTCAATGACGTAGCGGCACTTCTCGGCGCCGCCGGCAATACCGACCGCACGTGCGCCGGCCATCTTGGCTAGCTGTCCAACCAGAGCGCCCACGGGGCCGCTCGCGGCGGCGACAACGACCGTCTCACCGGTTTTCGGTTTACCGATCACATATAACCCGGAATAGGCAGTAAAGCCCGGCATGCCCAGCACGCCCAAGCCGGTGGTGATCCGTGCCTGCTTCGGATCGAGTTTGCGCAGCGCCGGGCCGGTCCATGCCGCGTGCGTGCGCCAGCCGGTGTGCGCCAAAACGATATCGCCGGCGGCGTAACCCGGGCGATCGGACGCGATGACTTCGCACACGCTCTCGCCGGTCATCACCTCGCCGATGCCGACCGGCTTGGCGTAGGATTTCGCATCGTCCATGCGGCCGCGCATGTACGGGTCGAGCGACAGATAGAGCACGCGCAGCAACAGCCCGCCTGTTGGCAAGGCCGGCATGGGTGCCGTCTCCAGACGGAAATTTTCCGCAGTCGGCGGTCCCTTCGGCCGCGACGCCAGAACGATTTGTTTCACCGTGGGCTCACTCATGTTGCTCTCCCGATGACGCCATGCGCCACTCTAGCGCACAGCACTGCCGAAGAAATGCCGGAAAAGAAGTGAGAGGCTAAAAGATCTTCTACGCCGCGCGAACGCGAGTGAAGAAGGTGGCGACCCTGGTTTCCAGGTCGTTGGCGCGCGCCGACAGCCGCGCCGTCCAGGTGGTGATGTCGCTGACCGCTGCGACGCTGCGGGTAACAGCCTCGTCGACCGAATTGATCTCGACCGAAGCGCGCGCGGTGTGGCCCGCCGCGTTGTGAATGCTCTCGGCAATCCCGCGGGTCGTCATGCTCTGCTGTTGTACGGCGGATGCGATGCTGGTCGACACCGTGGTCAATTTGCCGATGACGCGCGCGATCGATGAGATTTCCTCCACCGACCGCTTGGTCGCTTCCTGAATGGCGGTCACCTGCTGGGAGATGTCGCCAGTGGCGCGTGAGGTTTGATTGGCGAGCGTTTTGACCTCCGCAGCGACCACGGCGAAGCCTTTGCCGGCTTCTCCGGCGCGGGCCGCCTCGATGGTCGCGTTTAGGGCGAGAAGGTTGGTCTGCGCCGCGATTGCGGAAATTGTGCCGACCACCGAGCCGATGCGTTCGGCGGCGTCGTTCAGGGAACCGATGACGCTCTGAGTGCGCTCAGTATCGGCGACAGCAGATTGTGCCATTCCGAGCCCACTGGTGGCTTGCTGACCGATCTCCTGGATCGATCCGGACAGCTCTTCCGTTGCCGTCACCGTCGCATCCATGCGCTGCGCGGTCTCGGCGGATGCCGACGAAGCCAAAGCCATGCGACTGAGCGTGTCGTCGGCCACCCGCTTTAATGTGTCACCGGTCATGGCCAGCGAAGCCGATGCTTCCTTGATCGCCTCGATCACGGCGCCGATGGCGGCGTCGAAATCGGCAATGGCCGCATCGATTGCGTTCCGCCGCACCATTGCCGCTCGCTCGGCGGCTTGCCGGTGCAACGTCATGGCGTTGGAAACGTCGAAGCTGATCACCTGCGCTACGGTTTTGCCACGCTCGGCAATCTTGGCAGGCGAGAAGCGGTGCCTGCGCGCCAGCACATCCAGCGACATCTGCGCGACGTAACTTCCGGACGTGCTGCGGATTCGGGCGTCGAGCCCCAACTCGGCTTCTTTCTCCACAGTCTGGCGGCAGGATTCGGCATAGCTCCGATCGAGCTTCCCGCCCAGCAAAGCCTGGAAGTGCGAAACTTCGAGCCGTTTGACGGTCTCTTTGTTCTGCGCGACCACTTGGCCGATCACCGGCAATCCGGTGATGGCTATGACAACTGCGTCGATCGTCCGCTCAAGATGCGGCGCCAGCAACGGCCACGTCTCCGCGAGAATCGAGCGAGTCCGCTCGTCGATCCTGTGCATCGCAAGGCGAGCTTCGTAGACAGGAATCGGTTCAAGCGGTTCCATCGGCAAACCAACCCGTTGCGGGAACGCGGGCATGGTGGCCGACAATGGTTGCTTGAGTGTGAACGGAGCCGGAGTTCCGGCAAGACAACTCAGCAGACAGAATCGAAGCCGTGCCGGACGTCGGATTGGCGAATGCCGGTTGATGAAAGCGGGAGACCGAAGCCTTCCGCCCTTATTAGTCGTATTAGTTGTGCCGTCAGTCGAACCATCCGGCCAATAACGAGCCTCGCACTTAAGGTGTTTTAAGAACCGCGAGCGTCACGGGTGCCAGTCCGCTGTTGACGGAAAAGCCTAATGCCCGCGCTGCCGCGACGGTAACGTCGATGATCCGGCCGCGCTTAAACGGGCCGCGATCGTTGATGCGAACAACGACCGAACGGCCGGTTCCCCGGTTGGTGACCCGCACCATGGTCCCCAACGGCAGGGTACGATGCGCTGCCGTTAACTCAGAGGACCGCACCCGTTCGCCGCTAGCGGTCCGTCCTCCCCAATAGATCGAGGCTATTCCGCTTTGCGCCGACGCCGCCATCGGCACACCCACGAGCGGCACGACAAGAGTTGCGGCAAGCACAAGTTTAGCCAGGCTATAACCAGCCATATCTGCCCTTTTGTTCAGTTGATGGGAACGGTGGATCGGCTCGTTCACTGCAGCCGGGCGGTCTGGTGACTACACATTGTGTAAATATTGCGACGCAAAAGCGCTTAATTTGACCGGCCGACTTAGCCGTGATGTCGCGAGTTCCTCAATGTTAACCGTAATAACTCGTGATTACAGGTTGTGCCGCCGCAGCGCTGCTTATGGATGCGTCGTGTTGCGGGGCACCTAAAAGCAGTCGGGATGAGCCCAGCAAAAACGGGGATGCTATTTATTCGGCGGCAACCGATGTCGGGAGCACGTAGTCCTTAAACTGCTCACGCAGTGTGATCTTCTGAATCTTCCCGGTCGCGGTATGCGGGATCGCAGCAACGAAGACGATATCGTCCGGCATCCACCATTTGGCGATCTTGCCTTCGAGGAAGCCGAGGATTTCCTGCTTGGTGGCCGATTGGCCCTCCTTGAGCACGATGACCAGCAATGGCCGCTCGTCCCATTTTGGATGATGCACCCCGATGACCGCCGCTTCCGCAACCTTTGGATGGCCGACCGCGAGGTTTTCCAGATCGATGGATGAAATCCATTCGCCGCCCGATTTGATGACGTCTTTAGATCGGTCGGTGATCTGCATGTAACCCAGCGGGTCCATGGTACCGACGTCGCCGGTGTCGAAGAAACCCTGGTCGTCGACAACGCTGCTGCCTTCCTTGAAATAACCCTTGGCGACTGCGAAGCCGCGCACCTTGATGCGGCCGAAGGTCTTGCCGTCCCAAGGCATCGCACGCCCGGCGTCGTCGGTGATCTTCATCTCGACGCCGAACGGCGTGTAACCTTGCTTCTGTTTGATGTCCAAGAGCGCTTCGCCTTTGAGAGACGCATACTCCGGCTTCATGGTGCCGACCGTACCGAGCGGACTCATCTCGGTCATGCCCCAGGCATGAAAAACCTGGACGCCGTAATCTTGCTCGAACGTCTTGATCATTGCGCGGGGGCAAGCTGACCCACCGATGAGGACGCGCTTCAGGTAAGGAAGCTTGGCGCCGGTCTTCTCCAGATATTGCAGCAACAAAAGCCAAACCGTCGGCACCGCGCCGGTGCACGTGACTTTGAAGTCATCGAGGAGTTCATACACCGAAGCGCCGTCAAGCTTTGCTCCCGGCATGACCATGGATGCGCCTGCCATCGGCGAGGAAAAAGCGAGCCCCCAGCTGTTGGCGTGAAACATCGGCACAATCGGCAACACCACGTCGCGCGAAGAGAGATTGAACGTGTCCGGCTGCACTGACAACATCGTGTGCAGCACGTTCGAGCGATGCGAATAAAGCACGCCCTTGGGGTTGCCGGTGGTGCCGGAGGTGTAACACATGCCCGCGGCCGTGTTCTCGTCGAACTCCTTCCAGGCAAAGTCGCCGTCGACCTCGGCGATCCAGTCTTCGTAGGCAACTGCGTTGCGCAGCGTCGTGGTCGGCATATGAGCACGATCGGTGAAGATGATGTAACGCTCGATGGTCGGCAGCTTGTCGGCGATCTTTTCCAGCAGCGGCACGAAGGTGAGATCGGTCATCATCACGCGGTCTTCGGCGTGATTGATGATCCAGGCGATCTGCTCGGGGAACAGCCGCGGATTGATGGTGTGATAGACGGCGCCGATTCCGAGAATGCCGTACCAGCTTTCCAGGTGCCGCCAGGTATTCCAGGCGAGTGTTGCCACGCGGTCGCCAAGCTTGATGCCGTCGCGTTCGAGCCGTTGGGCCACACGCAGGGCGCGGGCGCGGATTTCCCTGTAATTCGTGGTGTGGATTGGTCCTTCGATCGAGCGTGAGATCACCTGGCGGTTGCCGTGATTTAATGCGGCGTGATCGATGATGCGGTGGCACAGGAGCGGCCAATCCTGCATAAGACCGAGCATGGTATTCCTCCAGTGAGTGTTGTTTTTGCCTTCGTCGCGCCGCCGCTCACAGCCGCCGACGCCGTGCCAATTTAGCCGGATGGCTTGAGGATGAAAATGCCGCTTTGGTTCACGGTAACCGCGCCGCCCCAGCTGCTCTCGAACACAATAAGGCTCCGTTCAAGCTCCGGTGTGGCGTTAACCTCTGGGGGACGCGGGTGCAGCCGGAGGGGCTGCCGCGTGAAGGGTTTCATTCTCCTCGTCATGCTGCTTGGCACAGCCGGAAATGCCGCGGGGCAATATGCTTTGTCGCCGTTGCCGCGCATCCCGACTGCCTGCCAGCTCGGACTGGCGCAACTTGCGCAGTTCCAGCCACTGCCGGCGCTCGCCGGCGCCGACCAATGCGTCGCCGCCGACGTTGTACTGCTACAAGCTGTGGCGCTG
>JBAUGC010000883.1:0-8580 GCA_049679485.1 Xanthobacteraceae bacterium | reverse complement strand
GGTCAACACCACGCAAACAATTCCTTTGATCGCGTTTATGGCCTCCGAAACGCCGGCGGCAATCGGAAAGGCTAAGAGTCTTGCACATCCGGGTGGCAATCTGACAGGTTTCCTGACGGATGCCGATCCGGGCATCGTGGCCAAGCGGTTGCAGCTGCTTCGGGAGGTCGCCCCCGGCTTCACGCGCGTGGGCGCGATGGTCATTCCCGAAGAGGCGATCGTCGATGGGACTGCGACCGAGCTGCAATCGGCGGCTGGCGCGCTCGGTCTCGACGTTCATATTGTCGGAGTGTCGTCGGCTGCCGAGTTGGAGAGCGCGTTCGCGCAAGTCGTACAAGATCGCATCCAAGCGATTTACGTGTCGCAAAGCCCTCTGTTTCTTGCTTACCGGACGAAGCTTGTCGCAAAGGTGGCGGACGTGCGAGTGCCGGCGATTTATCCATTCCGAGAATTCGCGCAAACGGGCGGCCTGATAACCTACGGTGCCAGCTTGCCCGACATGTACAGGCGGGCCGCCGTCTACATCGACAAAATACTCAAAGGCGCCAAGCCGGGAGACCTGCCGCTGCAGGCTGCAGAAAAATACGAGCTGGTCGTCAATCTGCGGGCAGCGGAGGCGCTGGGCCTCACCATCTCCGAAACATTCCTGCTGCGGGCCGACGAAGTGATCGAGTAAGCGTCCGCCGTTCGTTGCCGCGCAAATTGACGGCCGCGCGAGCACCGCTCTCGGTCAATCGCATCATGTCGGGGGTGCGCAAGGCACTTCAGCTTTGTCCCCAATTCCAGACCTATCGCTGTCTCGCAGCAAGCGACGTTCAGGGCCATCAAGCGCACATCGTACTGCCGGTAATTTACGGTAGTGGGCTACTTTGATTGTGGCGGGCGCTTCAGCCTTTGGGGGGACTTTCTCCACCGTCGAATTGTCGAGCGCGTTGCAATCGCCAAGACGAGCACAATTGTGAGTGCGCCAAATCCGTCAACAAAAATCGTATGTAAATTTAAGATTTGATAGATGTTACCAACGTGCTGCCTTAAAGCGAGTTGGACGCCTATGCTGCCCCCAATCCACAGGATGGCGCATCCTACCGTCGTCCATTTGAGCCAGTCCATTACTTTGATTTGCCACAAAGTTGATAGCGCAGCTCCTCGGCCATCGCTTGCAACGTTGCGTCACGATCAGTGGAAGACATAAGGGCAACAATAGTCCGAAAATCGTTAGATTTGATCGCGACTTCAACGACTGTATCGTCGGGCTTACGTCCTCCTGGAATCAAAAAGGAGATTGCCAAGGCGTCTTTGTTTGGTCCGCTGCCACCTTTAAGACTGATGCCTTCGTTTGTTTCATAGCGATACCATTGCCTGCGGGTAAGGCCCCTCCGGACGATGGCGGCATTCTCAAGATTCGCCCATTTCTTGTGGCGCAATAACTTCTCTTTCGCATACGTATCAATCATTTGACGCCTCCCATGCTTCTAGTATGCTCGGAAGGCTGTCGCGTTTCTAGGGCCGCCTTAATCGAAGGAGCCCACTACCGTCATTGCGCCGGAGCGCAGCGACCGTGACTGTCTCACCGGTTGGGCTTGCGCTGGTGAGGGTCTTTTACCTCGGTGAAAGAGATCCCGGGGTTTTGTTTGCCGGTATATTCGAGGTCGAAGGCGTTACGTGCCAGGAAAACCAAATCGCCGTCGAAATCCTCCGCGATTGCTGAGCGGTAGGCCGTGACAAAACGATCGAGCGCCTTACGGTCGTCGGCCGCGATCCAGCGGGCGAACTGAAACTCCGCCGTGCTCCAATCAATCGCTATCCCGTATTCGTTGGCAAGCCTTGCCCTCAGGACGTCGAGTTGCAACGGACCGACAACGCCGACCAGCGCAGGCGAGCCGTCCGTCGGCCGGAATATCTGTGCTACGCCTTCCTCGGCCAGTTGCTGCAGCGCCTGCTTCAGTTTCTTGGCCCTCATGGCATCGGGCAGACGAACCCGACGCAGGATCTCGGGCGCAAAGTTTGGCACGCCCTCAAAATTGAGCTCCTCGCCTTCGGTCAGGGTGTCGCCGATGCGCAGCGTGCCGTGATTGGGTATGCCGACCACGTCGCCGGCGTAGGCTTCCTCGGCGAGCGCTCGATCTTGGGCAAAGAAAAATTGCGGAGCGCGCAGGCTGATGGTTTTGCCGGTCCGGACCTGTTCGACCTTCATGCCTCGACTGAGTTTGCCGGAGCACAGCCGCACGAAGGCGATGCGGTCACGGTGGTCCGGATCCATGTTCGCCTGGATCCTGAAAACGAATGCGGACATGGCCGGCTCGGTTGCTGCCACGATCCGCCGGTCCGCCGTTTGCGCACGCGGCGGCGGTGCCATGGCCGAGATCGCGTTGACCAGATCGCCAACGCCGAAATTCTTGAGCGCGCTGCCGAAGAAGATCGGGGTCATGTGGCCTTCGACAAAAGCCCGCGGGTCGAACCGCTTGCAAGCATGGCGCACCAGATCAAGTTCCCCGCCGAATGCCGATGCGTCCAGACGGGGATTCAGAGCGCTGATTTCGGCGATTGTCATTTCGCGCAGCGCACCGCTAGAGCCGGCATCGCCTTCGAGCAAGCGCACGCCACCGGTCGCCACGTCGATGGTGCCGACGAAATCGCGCCCGCGTCCGACCGGCCAGGTGATCGGCGCGGCGTCCAGCGCCAGTGTCTTCTCGATCTCGTCGATCAGTTCGAACGGATCGCGGCTCTCGCGATCCATTTTGTTAATGAAAGTAATGATCGGAATGTCGCGCAGCCGGCATACCTCGAATAGCTTGCGCGTTCGCGGCTCGATGCCCTTGGCCGCGTCTATCACCATGACAGCCGAATCGACTGCGGTGAGGGTCCGATAGGTATCTTCCGAGAAGTCCTCGTGGCCGGGTGTGTCAAGCAGATTGAAGACCAGACCGCCGTACTCAAAGGTCATCACCGAGGTAACAACGGAGATGCCGCGTTCGCGCTCAATGGCCATCCAGTCCGAACGGGTTGAACGCCGATCGCGCTTGGCCTTGACCTGCCCTGCAAGTTGGATGGCCCCGCCGAACAACAGCAGCTTTTCCGTCAAGGTGGTCTTGCCGGCATCTGGATGGGAGATGATCGCAAAAGTGCGCCGCCGCGCTACTTCGGTTGCGTGGGGCGATGGAGCGGGAGCGCCCTCAGGGGGGCGGATCGGCATGTTCATGGCGGATGGGATGTGGCAGCAGCAGCCGTCCCTATCAAGGCCAAAGATTTCGATGCGGTCTTTGCAGGCGTGAGGTGGCGGGAAACGCTCAGGCGTCACGGCCAACAATAGCAGAATCCATGATAACATTTGGCGCAGTTACTTTGCGAACACGACCTATTCCAGCTCAAATTCTTCGGGTTAGAAGCCCGAGAAACGAGCGTATCCCCAACGACGCATGCCCATGAAGAAGATCGGATTCCTGTCATTTGGCCATTGGACTGCTTCGCCCCAGTCGCAGACGCGATCGGCGTCCGACGCGCTCCTGCAATCGATTGACTTGGCCGTCGCCGCCGAGGAACTTGGCGCGGACGGAGCTTATTACCGCGTGCATCACTTCGCCCGCCAGCTCGGCTCCCCGTTCCCGCTGCTGGCTGCCGCCGGCGCGAAGACCAAGCGGATTGAGATCGGGACGGCGGTCATCGATATGCGGTATGAAAACCCTCTGTACATGGCGGAGGACGCAGGTGCCGCCGACGTCATCGCCGGCGGCCGCCTGCAGCTGGGCATCAGCCGCGGTTCCCCCGAGCAGGTGATCGATGGGTGGCGCTACTTCGGTTACGCCCCGCCCGAGGGGATGACCGATGGCGACATGGCCAGACGCCACACAGAGGTGCTGCTTGAGGTGCTGCGCGGCGAAGGCTTCGCGCAGCCAAATCCGCAACCAATGTTTCCGAACCCGCCTGGCCTGCTGCGCGTCGAGCCGTTCTCGGAGGGCCTGCGCGATCGAATCTGGTGGGGCGCCGCTTCAAATGGCACGGGAGAGTGGGCGGCCAAGCTCGGGATGAATCTGCAAAGTTCAACACTCAAAACCGACGAGAGCGGACGTCCGTTCCACGTCCAGCAGGCCGAGCAGATCCGGATCTTTCGTGAAGCGTGGAAGGCGGCCGGTCACGCGCGCGAGCCGCGGGTGTCGGTCAGCCGCAGCATCTTTGCACTCGTGGACGACCGCGACCGTGCCTATTTCGGACGCGGGAACGACGACGATGATACGATCGGCTTACTCGGCGACAACACCCGAGCCATTTTTGGCCGCAGCTACGCCGCCGAGCCGGACATCCTCATCGAGCAACTGGCGAAAGACGAAGCTATCGCAGAGGCCGACACACTGCTCTTGACCGTGCCTAATCAACTCGGCGTCGACTACAACGCCCACGTCATCGAGGCGATCCTTAAATATGTCGCCCCCGGTCTCGGCTGGCGCTGACGCTTGCGGGTCCAAGGAACTTCCGCCTGCTCAAGAAACTTCACGGCAGTCCGGCCTGCGGCTCACAACAGATGAGCTGCAGGCAGAAGCCCGCGTCCGCGGGAAGGAGGGCGGCTGCCGATTTTTTACCCTTGTCGCCGAACCATGATCTCGTTGTATTTGGACAGCGCTTGTTCAAATTTGTCATTGAAGAGCCACATCGCATCAAGAATTTCGCGGAGCGTTGCAGTTGTTTTCGCTCTGTCAGCTCGTCCAAAAGTGAAGATGCTGTTGTTTCGCAAATATCCCATGATCCTCGAGTCGGAAATTTTATAGCTGGTCAAGTTGCTGGACTTGAGAGCAGCCCTGGTCGGAGATGGGATAATCTGGATGAGCTCAAAAAGCTTCATTTGATCGATCGGATCCGGCAGCGTTTTCACGATCACCGGAATTTGCGGAAAAAGATCCGCGTGTACGCCCGCAAGGGCATCTCTTACCGCGGTCCAGTGATTGAGCCGATGATCCAAATTGCCGACCCTTGCCTCTTCCATGTCGTCGCGAGTGGTAAGCGCAGGATCAAACGCCGTTATCGAGTTTTTGATCGCTGCCCATTTCTTTTGACCACGTCGGTCTTCAGATGGGCCTGTTTGCAGACTTCCCTTGTAGGTATTCGAGCGCGCGTTGCCAACGTTTTGCTTGCCATTTGTCTCCGCAAAGAAGAGCCCAAGGCTGATGCGGCCCGCCGCTTGTGCATTTTTTGCATCAGGGCCTTTGGTTCGCGAAATTGCGGTTCCCAGGTCGACAACGTCTTTGAATGGCGTATCCGAGTTTTGCGCGTTGGCCGGCGGCGCCTCCATGATGTCGAAGAGATGCCGATACTCATCGATCAGCGGCTCACTGTCGGCGTCAAAGTATGCCGGAGGAACTCCGAATTTGTTGGGTCTTCCGATTTTGGACGGAAGCGCGTCGGTGAGATCTTTATATGCACTCATCACGTTGATACGAGCAAGGTAGAGTGCTTGTCCCGGCAAGTTCGGCAGCGCCTGCTTCGAGTTTATCTGTGCGCGCCGCTCGGCCAAGATCGACTTAAAGTCGCTCACTGCATTGTTGTACGTATTGAGCGCATCCGACTGTGATTTCGTGAGCGCAGGCGGCCGACTCTGGGCAGGGGGCGACGCTGTCTCCGCGCGCAACTGATCGGGTTGAGTTTGGGCGCCTGCTCCGAGAGGCCACCCGGCCGCCGTTACACCGAGTGCCTTGATGAACTCGCGCCGCCGCATTGCCATCCCCAAGCTCAGTTCTTCCCGGCATCGCTCACACATCGGCCAAAGGCGGCGTTCTTGCCATGACGCGTCAGCTCGCGATGGAAGGTGGTAAGCACAACATCCGCGCCAATACCATATCGCCGGGACTCATCGAAACCGCTCAGACTCGCGAGATCATAAAGACGGCTGAGTTCATCGGACCGATGATGGATAGTTGATGGTGGGTCGCGTCGGAAAGCCGGAAGACGTGGCGCCAGCCGCCGTGTTCCTCGCCTCCGACGAGAGCTCCTTTATCACCGGCGCCGACATCGCCGTCGATGGTGGCACCACGGCCTGGTGAAAATTGGATCTGCGTAGCGCGCCCGCTCACCGCCCTTCCGATTGCTTTGACGCGGCAGGTGACGATCGCCGTCTCGCGTTTCTGCCGGCCGCTTAGTGCATTTCCCAGCCGCCGTCGACATTGAAGGCGGCGCCGGTGATGTTTTCCGCCCGATCGGAGGCCAGGAAGGCAGCCATCTCGCCGATGTCCTTCGGCGTCTGGAAACGACCAAGCGGAATGCGGCTCATGAACCACGCCCAGGTGTCCTCCTCCTTCTGGTCTTGCAGCTTGGAGAATTGGGCTACCACTGCCGAATGCAGATCGGTCGCCAGGATGCCGGGATGGATCGAGTTCACCGTGATGTTGTGCGGCGCGAGTTCCGAGGCGAGACTGTGCGTCATGCCGGTGACGGCAAATTTCGACGCCACGTAGGGCAGCACCATCGCGAAACCGGTCTGGCCGACAATCGACGAGATGTTGATGATGCGGCCGCTCTTCTGATCGATCATGCCTTGCACGAAGGCGCGCGTCGTCAGGAACAGGCCGCGCGCATTGACGTTCATGACACGGTCGTATTCCTCGTCGGTGATGTGCTGCACCGGCCCCGGCTTCGGCCCGACACCCGCATTATTGACGAGAATGTCGACGCGACCGAACGTATCCAGGGCTTTTTGGCGCAAACGCTTGGAAGACTCGCCGTCGCGAACGTCATGTCCGACGGCGATCGCCTTGCCACTCAAGGTCTTTGCGCTTTTTTCCGCGGTGGCGCCGTCGATGTCGGCCAGCACAACCGCAGCGCCGGCGGCGCTGAGCCGCTCGGCGATTCCCAACCCAATACCGCGCGCAGCGCCCGTGACGACGGCAACGCGCCCGTCAAGATCAGCCATGTCTTCCTCCTTAAAATTTTCCAAAATTTCTAAATTGTGGATAACGGCCTGTCAAGCGCGGCCCTGAACGCCATGTCCGCGTCATCTCCGGTTGACCGTTGATGGTGCTGCAAAACTCCAACATGAGCTGACGACAAAATCGCCGCGCGTCCGTTGGAGCCGGTATTTTATGATGCGATGCCGTGCGGAGAGTTCACGAAAGCCGCTGACTGGAAATCAGATCGTGGCTTGCCGACGAGGGCCGCACCAAGCCAAGATTAGGCTGTCCCGCAAGATTGTAACCGCCCGTGCCGGGGAACCAGCGAATGCAAGATTACATCGTCGTAGGTGCCGGGTCGGCCGGCTGCGTTGTTGCGGCGCGCCTGGCGGAACGTGGTGCGAAGGTGTTGTTGCTGGAGGCGGGGGGCAGAGACGATTCTCCGCTCATTCGAATTCCAGCCGCCTACTCCGCGCTGCAGGATACGCATATGGACTGGGGCTATCGCACAGTGACGCAGCCGGAGCTCAATGGGCGTCGCGTTTTCTGGCCACGCGGGCGCGTGCTCGGCGGATCGAGTTCGCTCAATTACATGGTTTACATTCGTGGCAACCGCGGCGACTACGATCATTGGGGTCAATTGGGCAATGCCGGATGGGGATATGATGACGTGTTGCCGTATTTCAAACGTGCCGAGAAGAACGAGCGGTTGAAAGACTCATTTCACGGCGCCAGCGGTCCCATCGTAGTGCGAGACAACCGCAACCGCCGTCTCGGCGAAACCTTCATCGAGGCGTCGATAGAACAGGGGCTCCGTTACAACGAAGACTTCAATGGCGTTGAACAGGAGGGCTGCGGCATCCTGCAATGTACCATCGATGATCGTGGCCGATGTAGCACGGCGGTGGGTTATCTTCGTGGTCTCGGCAGCGGCGGCAGCCCTACCATCGAGACCGACGCATTGGCCATGCGGCTGCTGATCAAAAAAAATCGCGCCATCGGTGTCCAATATTTGTCGCAGCGCGGGCTGGAATTGGCGTATGCGGGTGTCGAAGTTATCCTGTGCGGCGGCGCGATCAATAGCCCTCAGCTTTTGATGTTGTCGGGCATAGGCCCGGCCGACGAGCTCCGAGCGGCCGGTGTTGAGCCGCTGCACGATTTGCCGGGCGTCGGCAAGAACCTGCAGGATCACCTTAGCTGTTGGCTGCGCTGCGAAATCAACAAGCCGCTGACGATCTACGGCATGTCTGAAGACGAGAGAAGCGCCGCGCAACGCGAGTGTCTGGAGTTCGGCACAGGCCCGCTCGCGACCAATCTCCTTGAGGCTGTCGCCTTTGCACGGTGCGATCCGTCCTCCGCGTACCCTGACGTACAGATTCACTTCGCCAGTACGTTCGGCCGCGAACTCGACGGCACCGCTCCCGACCGGCACGGGGTGTTCATTGCGCCTTGCGTGCTCCGTCCGCGTTCACGCGGGGAAATGCGGCTATGTTCGGCCAATCCGCTCGACAAGCCGGCGCTCGACCCCAAGTACTTCAGCCAAGGCGACGATGTGCGCTTGATGGTGCTCGGCCTGCGCCTCGCGCGGCGTATTTCCACGAGCCGCGCGTTCGCGGATATCGTTGCAGCCGAGGTGTGGCCCGGACCGGGCGCCGTGTCGGACGGTGATCTCGAAAGGTATGCGCGGCGTACTGCGAGTACTGTTTAC
>JBAUGC010000882.1:0-11640 GCA_049679485.1 Xanthobacteraceae bacterium | reverse complement strand
CGGTGAAGCCAACGGTGGCGGCGGCTTCTTCAACAGCCTGTTCGCATCGAAGGAGCAGGAGCCCGCTGCTGCTCCGGCGCCACCGCCGACGACGACTGCGACGGTCCAGCATCCAAAAGCCAAGCTTGCGCCGCGTTATGAAACCGCGGCGACCACACCGAAGCCAAAGGCCGAACCGCGCAGCACTGAACAGCGCAAAACCGAGCCTCCGCAGAGCACCGCGGCGGCAGCGCCAAAAGCAAAGCCGGCTCCGCAGGAGCAAGAAGCCAATGCCGCCGCGCCGCCAGCAATCACCGCCAGCCTGATGAAGGGCGCTCAAGCGGTAGTGCCGTCAGGCAACTTCGACAGCCGCTGGGGCGGATTGCAGTAATCAGGAATCGGTAGCCAGTGAGAGTGCCAGCGAGGCCATCGGATTGCTGGCCCCTGATATCTGATTCCTGTTACGCGTAACGCCCGTGGCAGTGCTTGAACTTCTTGCCTGAGCCGCACGGACAGGCCTCGTTGCGGCCGACTTTGCCCCAACTCGTCGGGTCTTTAGGATTACGTTCCGGCGGGGGCGTGTTGCGCGGTGCCGCAATAGCTGCGGCAGCGGCGCCTCCACCGATGCCGTGGCGGGCCAGCGTTTCGGCGCCGGCAAGAGCCAATGCCATTTCGTCCTCGCCGGTCATCGGATCGATTTTGTGCGCTTCCATCATTGGCAGCGGCGACATCGGCTGGTCAGGCGGCGGCGAATCCATGACTTCGACGCGCATCAGCTGCGCCGTAACCGCCTCGCGCAGGCTCTGGCTCATCGCCTCGAACAGGCTGAAGGCTTCCGCCTTGTATTCGTTGAGCGGGTCGCGCTGGGCGTAGCCGCGAAGCCCGATCACCTGGCGCAGATGATCGAGCATGACCAGATGCTCGCGCCACAGATGGTCGAGCGTCTGCAGCAGGATCGACTTCTCGATGTAGCGGATGACGTCGGCGCCCCATCGCGCCACCTTCGCCGCCATGTGCTCGTCGGCGCGGCGCTCCACCCTGGTGAAAATTTCTTCGTCCGCGATGCCCTCTTCCTTCGCCCATTCGTCCACCGGCAGATCGAGGCCGAGCACGCGCTTGAGCTCTTCCTTCAGGCCAGCCGTATCCCATTGTTCCGGATAGGCATTCTCCGGCACGTGCTTGGCGACCAGATCGTCGATCGAGGAGTGACGCATGTCGGCGACGATCTCCGCCGTGGACTGATCGTTCATCCATTCGACGCGCTGATCGAAGATCACCTTGCGCTGATCGTTCATCACGTTGTCGAACTTGAGGATGTTCTTGCGGATATCGAAGTTGCGCGCTTCGACCTTCTGCTGCGCCTTCTC
The DNA here is from genome assembly GCA_049679485.1 of Xanthobacteraceae bacterium. Classification (GTDB taxonomy): domain Bacteria; phylum Pseudomonadota; class Alphaproteobacteria; order Rhizobiales; family Xanthobacteraceae; genus BOG-931. The sequence continues at coordinate 10,294 of JBAUGC010000882.1, read as the reverse complement.
CAGCGCCTTGTTGATCCAAGGATGAACGATCGCTTCGTTCTCTTTCAGGCCGAGCCGCGTCAGCATGCCGTCGAGCTTGTCAGTGCCGAAGATGCGCATCAGGTCGTCTTCGAGCGAGAGGAAGAATTTCGAGTGGCCGGGATCGCCCTGACGTCCGGAACGGCCGCGCAGCTGGTTGTCGATACGGCGGCTTTCGTGCCGTTCGGTGCCGAGCACATAGAGCCCGCCGGCGGCCAGCGCCGTTTCCTTCAGTCGCGCGACCTGGGCACGGATCTCTGCTGCGCGCGGGGATTTGTCGCGGGTCTGCCAGTCGTCGACGTCGGCCAATTCCTGGCGGATACGCATGTCGGCATTGCCGCCGAGCTGAATGTCGGTGCCGCGGCCGGCCATGTTGGTGGCGATGGTGATGGCGCCGGGCACGCCGGCCTGGGCGATGATCTGCGCTTCCTGCTCATGGTAGCGGGCGTTGAGAATGGCAAATACCTTGGCCTTCGAGGCACCTTCGTCGCCGGAATAAAGCGCGGCGAATGCGTTAGGGTCGGTGAAATCGTGCGCCTCCCAGCCCTGCTGGCGCAGCATTTCTGCAAGCTGCTCGGATTTCTCGATCGAGGTGGTGCCGACCAGCACCGGCTGGCCGCGGGATTTGCAGTCTTCGATCAAAGTCAGGATCGCGCGGAATTTCTCCGTCGCCGTGCGATAGACCTCGTCATCGTCGTCGATGCGGACCATCGGCATGTTGGTCGGAATTTCCAGGACATCGAGATCATAGATGTCGAGGAACTCGTCCGCCTCGGTCGCCGCCGTTCCGGTCATGCCCGCGAGCTTGTCGTACATGCGGAAATAGTTCTGGAAGGTGATGGAGGCGAGCGTCTGGTTTTCCGGCTGGACCGGCTGACGTTCCTTGGCCTCGAGTGCCTGGTGAAGCCCTTCCGAATAGCGCCGCCCCGGCATCATGCGGCCGGTGAACTCGTCGATGATGACAACCTCGCCGTTGCGGACGATGTAGTCCTTGTCGCGCTGGAACAGCTTGTGCGCGCGCAGCGCCTGGTTGACGTGATGGACGACCGAGACGTTCTCGACGTCATAGAGTGAATCGGATTTGAGCAGGCCGGCCGCGCGCAGCGCCTGCTCCATCTTCTCCATCCCGACCTCGGTCAGCGTCACGGTGCGCTGCTTCTCGTCCAGCTCGTAGTCGGCCTTGTCGAGGCTCGGAATGTAGGTGTCGATGGTGTTGTAGAAGTCGGAGCGGTCGTCGAGCGGGCCGGAAATAATCAGCGGCGTCCGCGCCTCGTCGATCAGGATCGAGTCGACCTCGTCGACAATGGCGTAGACGTGGCCGCGCTGCACCATGTCTTCGAGCCGGTACTTCATATTGTCGCGCAGATAGTCGAAGCCTAGCTCGTTGTTGGTGCCGTAGGTGACGTCGCAGTCGTATTCCTTCTTGCGCTGCTCGTCGTCGAGACCATGGACGATGACACCGACGGTGAGGCCGAGGAACTTGTAGATCTGTCCCATCCATTCGGCGTCGCGCTTGGCGAGATAGTCGTTGACCGTGACGACGTGAACGCCGCGGCCGGCGAGCGCGTTGAGATAGACCGGAAGCGTGGCGACCAGCGTCTTGCCTTCACCGGTCTTCATCTCGGAAATCTTGCCTTCGTGCAGCACCATGCCGCCGATCAGCTGAACGTCGAAGTGGCGCTGGCCAAGCGCGCGTTTGCCGGCCTCGCGCACGGTGGCGAATGCCGGCACGAGGAGATCGTCGAGCGATGCTCCTTCGGCCAATTGTTTTTTTAATTCCTCGGTCCGGGCCCGCAGCGCCTCGTCGGAGAGGCTTTCCAGCTCGCCTTCGAGCGCGTTGATGGTATCGACCCGCGCCCGATACGTGCGGACGCGGCGGTCGTTGGCGGAACCGAATAGCTTGCGGGCGACGGCGCCGATCATCGCGTCAACATCCTTTCAATCTCGGACTGCCCCATAGGGTCTCGCTCTTGGCAATCGACGCTGGTCCAACCAGCGGAAAATGCGGCGCTATTCGGGCTTCTGCAAGGCGGCATGGAGCGCGTGAATACTGTCGGGAGACATAAGAGGGGGTGGGTTTTATGTCAATGCGACGGGCTCTTCACGCGGTCGTTAGGTTTCCTTCCGATTCTGCCATTGCCAAGGGGTGCTGTTTTCGGCGAGTGTCCGCGCCGCCAATCGCCGTTTCAGACCGGCGGTTGCCTATTTATCCAAAGGATCGCGTTCCATGGCCTTCACTCGCCCATCCATTCGCTGCGTGTTCGGCGCGCTGGCATTTGCCGCGCTTCTTGCCGTGCCAGTTGGTCCCTCGTATGCGCAGGACAGCGATCCGGTGGTGGCCCGGGTCAACGGCGTCGACATTCGGCAGAGCGATATTGCATTCGCCGAAGAAGAAATCGGCGCCAACATCCCGAACATGCCGCCGGAGCAAAAGCGTGCCTACGTCATCAACTATCTGGTCGACGTCGCGGTGATGTCGCAGGCAGCCGAACAGCAAAAGCTTGCCGATCGCCCCGAGGTGAAGCACCGGCTGGCCTTCGACCGTAACAGGCTGTTGATGGAATCGATGCTGCAGGATGCCGGACGCGCCGCCCTGTCCGATGCTGCCGAGCATGCGGTGTACGATGAGGCTATCAAGCAGGCAAAGACTGAGGAGGAAGTGCACGCGCGTCATATCCTCGTTCCGACCGAGGACGAAGCCAAGGCAATTCTTGCCCAGCTGAAGGGCGGAGCAGATTTCGCAACGCTCGCCAAGGAAAAATCCAAAGATCCGGGTGCGGCCGATGGTGGCGACCTCGGTTACTTCACCAAGGAGCAGATGGTCCCTGAATTTGCCACGGTGGCATTCAAGCTGGACAAGGGCCAGCTGTCCGACCCGGTGAAGACCCAATTCGGCTGGCACATCATCAAGGTCGAAGACAAGCGGATGAAGCCGACGCCGACCTTCGAGCAAGTCAAAGGCCAGATCGAAAACTACGTCGCGCACCGCGCGCAGGTGCAACTGGTTGAAAAGCTGCGCAGCGCCGCCAATGTCGAGCGGCTCGATAAGCCGATGGCGCCGGATCCCTCGCTCAATCCCGCCGCGCCGGCGAAGAAGTGATAAATTCCGCTTGCCGGGCGAGCGAAAAACTTTAGTGGTCATTCCGGTCGAGCAGAGCGAGAGCCGGAATCCATAACCCCTGCCGTTGCGGGTCAACCTCACGTGTCGTGAATATGGATTCCGGGTCCACGCCTTCGGCGCGTCCCGGAATGACGAGTAACATTATGTCCATGCCCGCCCCGGTTTCCCCGCTCGCACCGGCTGCCTTTCCCGAAATGCCCCAGATCGCCGGCCTGCGGCTGGCTACGGCGGCGGCCGGCATTCGTTACCCGGGACGCACCGACGTGCTGCTGGCGCTGTTCGATTCGGGCACGACGGTCGCGGGCGTTTTCACCCGGTCGAAATGCCCGTCGGCGGCGGTCGATTGGTGCCGCGACCACATCAAGGGTGGCGATGCGAGCGCGCTCGTCGTCAACTCGGGCAATGCCAACGCCTTTACCGGCAAGTCGGGCCGTGTGGCGACCAAGCTAACGGCCGAGATCGCCGCCGGGGCAGCCCATTGCAAGCCCGGCGATGTGTTCCTCGCCTCGACCGGCGTGATCGGCGAGCCGCTCGACGCAACCAAATTCGCAGCCGTCATGGATCGCCTGGTCGTCGATGCGGCGCCGGGGCACTGGGCCGAAGCGGCCAAGGCGATTATGACGACGGACACCTTTCCCAAAGGCGCCGCCGCCATGGTGCGCATGGGCTCGCACGCCGTGACCATCTGCGGCATCGCCAAAGGCGCCGGCATGATCGCGCCGGATATGGGAACGATGCTGTCTTTCATTTTCACCGACGCGCCAATCGCGTCGGCGGTGCTGCAATCCCTGCTCAAGGACGGCGTCGCCGACACCTTCAATGCGGTAACGATCGACGGCGATACCTCAACCTCGGACACGCTGCTCGCCTTCGCTACCGGCACCGCCGAAGCGCACGGTGTGGCGAAGATCGCGCGGGTGTCCGATCCGCGGCTGCCCGCGTTCCGCAAGGGCTTTAATGCCGTGCTTGCGGATCTCGCCGAGCAAGTTGCGCGTGATGGCGAAGGCGCGCGCAAACTGGTCGAAATTCTGATCGATGGCGCGGTTTCAAAAAAATCGGCGCGGCGCATCGCGCTGTCGATTGCCAACTCGCCACTGGTCAAGACCGCTATTGCCGGCGAGGATGCCAATTGGGGTCGCGTGGTCATGGCGGTTGGCAAAGCTGGCGAGCCAGCCAACCGCGACCGGCTGTCGATCTGGTTCAACGGCATTCGCGTCGCGCACAAGGGCGCCCGCGATCCGGGATATGACGAAGCTGCGGTTTCCGAGGCGATGAAGAAGCCGGAGATCACGCTCAAAGTCGGTCTCGGCCTCGGCAAGGGCCGCGACCGGGTGCTCACCTGCGACCTCACCAAGGAATATGTCGCCATCAACGGTGATTACCGCTCTTGAGGCCGCCTTAACCATCGCGGCGAAAGCGGTGAATGGATTCACAGTGCTGAAGCATGCATTTACCGTGGATTGGCTAGGTTGAGGCCGGCCGTGAGCGTCAAACTTGTCCTTGTCGCCGCCTGCGCCCTAATTGACGCCGATGGTCGGGTGCTCATCGCCCAGCGCCCGGAAGGCAAGTCGATGGCGGGTCTCTGGGAGTTTCCCGGCGGCAAGGTCGAAGCGGGCGAACGGCCCGAAGAGAGCCTGATCCGCGAGCTGAAGGAGGAACTGGGAATCGTCGTCAGGGAAGAGTGCCTCGCCCCGCTGACATTCGCGAGCCACCTTTATCCCGACTTCCACTTGCTGATGCCGCTCTACGTCTGCCGCCGATGGGAAGGAATCGTCACCGGCCGGGAGGCGCAAAAACTGAAATGGGTGCGACCGCCCGACCTTCGCAACTATCCGATGCCGCCAGCCGACGAACCGCTGATCCCGCACCTGATGACGTTATTATGATTGTGAACAAGAGATAGAAGCCATGTTCAAGCGTTCAACTCAAACAATCCGCATAGAGCTCCGCCGTTTCGGCGGTGACGAACGCGCCGCCACCGCTATCGAATACGCGCTGATCGCCTCCGGCGTTTCCGTCGCCATTGTCAGCGTTGTCTTCGGCCTCGGCAGCAACGTCACGAACATGTTCAACAGCGTCTCCACGGCGCTGAAGTAAGCAAAGTCCTCTCTACCGCCCCGCCTTCTCGCCGGTCGATATTTCGCGCGTGCCGAGCGCGTCGGCGAGCCGCGTTTTCGCCGATCCTGGCAGCAGCGGCTGCTGCTGGCTTGGATGCGGCGCCCATCCTGACAGCCAGATGATCTCGAAGGTCGCGCGTATGCGGCCATCGTCATCGCTGAAGCGCTCGCCATAAATCTCGGCCATCCGCATCAAGGTTGCGCGCCGAAGCGGCACGCGGCGCCGATCGATCAGCGCGTTGGTCGCGCCCATGCGCCGCAGGTCGTGCATCAGGGCGAACACGGTATCGTAGCGCACTGTGATGTGGTCGACGTCGGTGACGGGAAGCGCAAAGCCCGCGCGCTGCAACAGCGCGCCGAGATCGCGCAAATCGGCGAATGGGGCGACACGCGGCGAAACGCCGGCTTCGACTTCGCTTTCGGCGGCGGCGAAGGATTGGCGCAGTTCGGTGAGGGTTTCGCCGCCGATCAGCGCGGCAAGAAACAGCCCGTCGGGCTTCAGCTCACGACGGATTTGCACCAGCGCGCCAGGCAGATCGTTGACGAACTGCAGCGCCAGTGCCGAGACCACGAGATCGAACACAGCGTCGCTGAAAGGCAGCGCCTCCCCGTCGGCGACAACAAACAGCGATCCAGGTGCGCCGTGGCCTGGCGGTATTCCGTCCGCGCGAACAAGCGTTCCGACCGAACCGAGGCTGGCGAGTGCTGTCACCACCGCATCAGTGGGCGTGCCGAGATCGAGCGCCGAATCGAACCGCCGCAACACCGCCGCAAGGCGTTCGGCCAGATCGGCGGCAACGCGATCGAGCAGAAATGTTGCCGGCTCTGTATTCGCCACACGCCGGCGGCGGACGCGAAGCAGTTCGCGATCGAAAATCAGCGGGCTGTCGGCTTTCGGGCCATCGGCCATAAACGATTGTCTCACGTCCGCAGTTATGTGGGCCAGCCACCCCACTCGACCATTAGCCAAGTGATGCCGGAGCGGTGACAATTCCAGGCCGGAACGGTAGCGTGGCGGCATGGGGGATATCACGGCAGAATGGTCCCGAGGCTCGCCGCTGCGACGGCTCAAGCGGGTGGCGGATACGGCGGGCGCAATCTTGCGCGCGGCGCTCGATCTGGCTTTGCCGCGGCTGTGCGCCGTTTGTCGGGCCCCAGTCGAAGGGCAAGGCCTTTGCCCGACGTGCTGGTCGAAACTCTCATTCATCAGCCGGCCCTATTGCGAACGTCTCGGTATTCCTTTCGTCTACGACCCAGGTCCGGGCATCCTCTCCATGGAAGCGATCGCCGACCCACCCGCCTACAACCGCGCTCGCGCCGCTGTGCGCTTTGACGAAATCTCCCGCGCGCTCGTTCATGCGCTGAAGTACGGCGACCGGCTCGATCTCGCTCCGATGATGGGCCGCTGGCTTGGTCACGCCGGCCATGAACTGCTCGCCGACGCCGACGCCCTGATCCCGGTGCCGTTGCATTGGCGGCGGAATTGGGCGCGGCGTTTCAACCAGTCGGCCATGCTGGCAGCCGCAGTTTCGACTACGAGCGGCGTGCCGGTTGCGACGGGAGCTCTCGAGCGGGTGAAGGCCACCGTTCAGCAGGTCGGCCTCAGCCGAACCGAACGCGCCACCAATGTACAGGGCGCGTTCCGCGTGCCCGCGGAAGGCAAGGCGGCAGTTGTCGGCCGCAGTCTTATCCTCGTCGACGACGTGCTGACCTCCGGCGCCACTGCCGAGGGCTGTGCGCGGGCCCTTCTGCGGGCAGGCGCCGCCAGTGTCGACGTCCTGGTCTTCGCCAGGGTTGCCGATCCGGTGCAAACATCCATATAAAGACTTGCTACATATGGGGATTTGGTAGACTTAACGCGCCGTTATGACTTCCGTCGACATCTACACTCAGAAGTACTGTCCCTACTGCAATTGGGCGAAGGACCTGCTTTCGCGCAAGGGCGTAACCTTCCGTGAGATCGACGTCACGGGAAACGCGCAGATGCGGCACGAAATGTTCGAGCGCACCAACGGCCGCACTTCGGTGCCGCAGATTTTCATCGGCGCGACCTATGTCGGCGGCTGTGACGACCTCTACGCGCTGGAGGATGCCGGCAAACTCGATCCGCTGTTCGGGCAAAGCGAAAGCCCACCGGCATGAGCGCCTCTCCGTCGATTTTCAAAGTCGGCCTCGTTCAAATGCGCTCGGGCGTCGATCCGAAGGTGAACCTTGCGACGGCGCTGGCTGCCATCGAAGAGGCCAAGCGCGGCGGCGCCGCCTACGTGCTCACGCCGGAAATGACCAACATCATGGAGAACAACCGCGAGCGCTTGTTCGCCACCATCACGGACGAAGAAAGTGACCCTACACTGGCGGCGTTGTGCGAGGCCGCGCGGCGGCTTTCGCTGTATGTTCATATCGGTTCGCTCGCCGTCAAGGCTTCGCCCGACCGGGCGGCGAACCGCTCGTTTCTGATTGACCCGCGCGGCAAGGTAGTCGCGCGCTACGACAAGATCCACATGTTCGACGTTGATCTGGCGAACGGCGAAAGCTATCGCGAATCGCGCAGTTATCGTCCCGGCGAACTCGCCGTGGTCGCTGATCTGCGTTGGGGCCGAATCGGCATCACGGTCTGTTACGACTTGCGCTTTCCGGCGCTCTACCGCGCGCTCGCGGAAGCCGGCGCTTCGTTCTTCTCGATCCCGTCAGCCTTCACCCGGCAGACGGGAGAGGCGCACTGGCACGTTCTGCTACGTGCGCGCGCGATCGAGAACGGCTCATTCGTATTCGCAGCCGCGCAAGGCGGCAGGCATGAGAACGGCCGCGAGACTTTCGGTCACTCGCTCATCGTCGATCCATGGGGCCGCATTCTCGCCGAGGGCGGCAGCGAGCCGGGCGTGATCCTCGCGGACGTCGACCCGGCCGAGGTCGCGGCGGCGCGTTCACGGATTCCGTCGCTGCTGCACGGCCGGCGTTTCGAGCTGATCGAGCCCCTGGCCGAGCCGACCTACCTGCACGCAGTGCGAGAGCCGGTATGATCCGGTACGCGCTCAATTGCGATCAGGGCCACACCTTCGAAAGCTGGTTCCAGAACTCGGCAGCATACGACAAACAAGCCAAGCGTGGGCTGGTCGCCTGCCCGATCTGCGGTTCTGCCAAGGTAGAGAAAGCGATCATGGCGCCGCGGCTGTCGCGCGCCGACGCAGGTGAGGCGTCGTCTCCGATGCCAATGAATGTGCCGATGCCGCCGACTCCGGCGCTGCCGGTGCCGATGCCGGCCAAAGCGCCGGTCATGATGTCGCCGCCCGAGCACGAGCTGCGGAAGAAACTGAAAGAGCTGCGCGAGCACATCACCAAGAATTCGGACTATGTCGGTGCGCGTTTTCCCGAGCAGGCACGCAAGATCCATTACGGCGAGATCGAACACCGCTCGATCTATGGCGAGGCGTCGCCGGATGAGGCCAAGGAATTGCACGAAGAGGGCATCGAATTTCATCCGCTGCCGATTCTGCCGGACGAGTTTAACTGACGCGGACTTAGTACGCCCACAGCAGCAAGCCGACGCCGCCGACCACGAGCAGCATGCCTAAGGCTTCGCGCACAGTAGTGTGATGACCGAAGGCAAAGCGCGCGATCACTTGCGCGAACAGCACCTCGATCAAAGCGAGCGTCCGCACGCTCGCCGCGGTGGCAAGGGCGAACGCCAGAAACCAGAACTGCGAGGCGACGGCTCCCGCTAACCCCGCGAGCAGCGAGGGCTTCCAGGCACGGACGATGGCAAGCATCACCGTAGGATTGCGCAGGCCAAGATAGAGCGACAGCAGCACCGCCTGCATGGCGATACCGACGGCGAGCGTGAAGGTCGCGGCGGCGATGTAGTTGGTGGATTGGAGGCTGAGAATGCCGCCGCGAAAACCGATTGCAGAGAGCGCAAACATTCCGCCGGACGCAACGCCGATGAGCGTCGGCCGCACGCCGCCGACCATGCCGCCGGGCTTGGTCGACATGATCACGACGCCGGTGGTGGCGATGAGGATCGCGATTATCATCGGCCAGGTCAGCATGTCGCCGAGAAACACCAGACCGAACACCGCGACCTGAATCGGCTCGGTCTTGGTGTAGGCGATGGTGACGACGAACGAACGTTCGCCCATCGCCGCCAGCATCAGGGCGGTAGCCGCGACCTGCGCGCAAGCGCCGTCGATCACCCAAGGCCAAAAAATCAGCCCCGGCTTCGGCATCGCCGAGTGCGTCGCCATGAGTTCGCCGATGAGAAAAATCAGCACGAAGGGCAGGCCGAACAGAAACCGCACATGAGTGGCGCCGACCGTGCCGAGGCTCGCCGTCAGCTCGCGCTGAATCGCGTTGCGTAACGTCTGAGCGAAGGCGGCGATGACAGTGAAGACGGCCCAGAGCCAGGGCGTGGCCATTACGCGGCTTTCTCCGCGACGATCATGTAATTCACGTCCATGTCGGTAGAGAGCTGCCAGCGGTCGGCGAACAAATTGTAGATCACACCGGTCTCGCCGGTGATGCGCAGCCCGGCCTGCTCGATGGCGATCTCGAGTTCGTCAGGCAGGACGAATTTGTCCCATTGGTGGGTGCCGCGCGGCAGCCAGCGCAGGATGTATTCGGCACCGACGATCGCCAGCGCGTAGCTTTTGGCGGTGCGGTTGAGCGTGGCGACGAACATCAACCCGCCGGGTTTCACCATCTCGGCCGCATGCTCGATGAACAGGCCGACATCGGTCACATGCTCAATTACTTCCATGGCGAGAACTACGTCGAAGCTTTCGCCGGCTTGCGCCAGCGTTTCGATGGTGGAGTTGCGATAGTCGATGGCAAGGCGCGACCATTCAGCGTGCTGTTGCGCGACCGCGATGTTGTTCTCGGCGGGATCGACGCCGACGATGGACGCCCCGAGCCGCGCCAGCGGCTCGCACAGAATGCCGCCGCCGCAGCCGATATCGAGGAGCCGCAATCCTGTGAGGCTGTCGAGCCGCTTCGGATCGCGGTTAAAATGTGCGGCGGCGCGGTCGCGGACGTAGGCTAGGCG
>JBAUGC010000881.1:0-8439 GCA_049679485.1 Xanthobacteraceae bacterium | reverse complement strand
GTCGTACTCGATGCGACAGAAGTCGATGAAAGCGCGCGCCTCCGTGCTCAAGTCGCGAGCGCGGGACCAGACAAGTCCGGTATTCATGGTCGGAATGTTGGCCGCCACCTCGCGAACCTCAATGCGGCTTCCTTCAAGCGACCATGGCCGATACATCATGTCTGAAAGAATTGTGACACCTTGACGAAAGGCGATGAGGCTTCGGATTGCCTCGACGGACTCGGTACGAATGATGATGTTCGGCTGCAGGTGGTGCGCACGCCAATAAGCGCCAGTCGTCGCTTCGGCATCGTCAATGACGAGTTGAATATATGGTTGTTTGGCGACGTCGGCGAGCATGATGATTTCCTGGTTCAGCAGCGGATGCTTCGGCGGCAGCCAAAGCCGGCGCATCGAGTGAACGAGGGTCTGGCTCAGAAGCCTTTGACGATGGGAGAGATTGGACACGAGCATCAGCGCCAGATCGTATTTGCCTGCGATCAAGCCTGATTCCACATCCAGCCTTTTTTCTTCAAAAACCTGGACCTGAATATTAGGAAACGTGTTCTGAAAACGCGACAATAGAGGCGCGAGGAAATAGCCGGCGACGGTAATGGTGGTCGCAAGTCTCAGCGTCCCTTCCATCTCGCTGTCCGGCCGGGACAAAGCGTGATTGGCGCCTTCGACCGCAGACAGAATGTTCCGGCAATGCGCCAGAAATCGATGACCTTCGTAAGTAAGATCGAGACCGCGCGGCTGTCGCTGAAACAGCTTCATGCGGGAGAGAGTCTCCAAATCGCTGACAGCCTCGGTGACCACCGACGGGGAGATTCCGAGCATTGACGCTGCGGCGCTGATTTTGCCGCTTTCCGCGACGGCGATGAAATAGCGGATCTGCCGGAATGTAACCAAAGCCATGAAACGTTCCGACCGAAGGCCGCCGTTGCGTTCCGCTGTCTTTGGATTGGTTTGCCTACTCATCGTGCATCTCTGTGCACAAGTGCATACCGATTAGTCATTGTGCCCTTGGCTTTTCCGAAAGCGCAATTCTGGAATTTGAAATTTACAAGCCTGACCCGGCTTGCAACCTTAGCGCCAATTGCTGCGCACAAGTTGGTGCGGCAGTGATCGTCCGCGCACCTTAGCATAGGTGAGCGGCGCGAAGCGTGACGTTGGCTGCGAAGGCAGATGCGCCCTGCCATCCGAGGGATCGCAGCCGTGCCTGAACAAGTGATGGGTTCAGTGGACAGGAATATCCTCGGCTGCAACTGCGACATGAGCAAAGACGTCGATGCGCACCGCGTGCGCGGGGTTCGCGCTCAGTTTGACGTCGTCGGCAACACCTGCTTCGCCGAAATCACGACCGTGCCGGGGAAGTCGGCTTCGATCTGCGGATGCAGCGACAAGCCCACTTGATCGGCGGGACAGCTTCATTTTCAAAACATAACAGAGGGGCTACCACGATGATGGACTATCTCGCAGGAAACAGAAAACGGAGCCGGTCGCTGTCAATGATAACGACGCTGGTGATCGGTGCCGCCTTCGCAGGCTCCGCCGCTCACAATGCGCCAGCGGCGGAGATGTCGGCCGCCGTGAAAGCCGTGGTCGATTACGACAAGTCCGGCGACAAGCCGAAGAAAAAATATCGCATCGCCTACCTCACCGAATGCGTCGACAATCCTTATTGTCTGGCGCGTCTCGCCGGTCTCAAGGCGGCCGCCGCCAAATACGGCTTCGAATACAAGATTTTCGACGCCAATTTCAGCCCCGCCACGCAAGCCAAGGTGGTCGAGAATGCCGTCACCGAGGGCTTCGACGGCTACCTGTTCGGTCCTGCCGCCGCTCAGCCGGGCTGCGGTCTTTATAATCGATTGTTGAAGCCGACCGGGAAGCCGGTGGTATCGATCGACATCGCCATGTGCGGCGATCCCGATTATACGGCCGGCCTTGCGGCGACGCTGACCATGCAGGGGCCCGCTCACTTCAACGAGTCCATCGACACTGCTTTTGCATCCTGCACCGGCAACTGTTCGGTGGCGGCGGTAGGGGGCTTCGTCGGCTCCGATCTGTTTACCTATTGGGAAAATGCCATCAAAACCGCAGCCAAGAAGTATCCCAACGTGAAAGTCGTCGTGGACGAGCCGGCCAATTTCGACCCGCGTATTGCGCTGACCAAGATTCAGAGTGCGCTGCTCGCACACCCGGATATCAACATCATCATTTCGTCGTGGGATGACATGTCGCGTGGCGTCGAACAGGCGGTCATTGCCGCCGGCAAGATTCCCGGCAAGGACGTGAAGATATTCTCGGGCGGCGCCACCAAGGTCGGCGTTGCCAAAGTCAAGGCCGGTACCTGGGCGCAAACGACCGCCTACCTTCCCTATCAGGAAGCTTATTACGGATCGGCAGCCCTGATGATGGCGCTCGAAGGCAAGCCGATCAACGCCTACATCGACGAAGCTCTCTTGCCGGAAATAGTCACGACGACCGGCACGATCTTCATCACCAAGGCCAACGTCGACAAATACCACCCTGTCTATTGAGCGGAGCTCGAAACATCCCAAAAGGTTCCCGGGCTATTGAAGCCCGGGAACCGGTAAATCGAACAATGTGACGATGGTCCGGTCGCCGATCGGCAACAAGCGCGTGAGCGAGTCGACGCTCGCTATTCGCGTGCGCAACGTCTCGAAGTCCTTCCCCGGCGTTCAAGCGCTGCGCAAAGTCAGCTTTGTGCTTGAGACGGGCGAAGTGCACGGTCTCGTTGGCGCCAACGGCGCCGGCAAGTCGACCTTCATTCGCATGCTGTCGGGCGCAAGCACGCCCGACAGCGGTGACATCGAGGTTCAGGGTTTGCCGATCTCGTTCGAAGATCCGCGCGCTCAGCGCAGCAACGGCATTGCCGCCATCTATCAGGAATTGACGATCATCCCGGAAATGTCGGCGTTGTCCAACGTCTTCCTCGGCGAGGTCCCCAACCGGTGGTTCATCGTCGACCGGCGCGGCATGGAGAAGCGCTTTCGCGAACTCGCCGAATGGATGAGCGTGAAAATCTCGCCTCACGCGATCGCCAACACGCTTTCGATCGCGAACCAGCAGATGCTGGAAATCATGCGTGCCGTTCATGCCGAGCACGACGTCATCATCATGGACGAGCCGACCGCTCCGCTCGGCCCGTTCGAGCGTTCGCGGCTGTACGAGCTGATCGGACGGCTCAAGGAAAACAACGTATCGATTATCTTCATTTCCCACGATCTGGACGAGGTCTTGCGCCTGTGCGACCGCGTGTCGGTGATGCGCGACGGTCAGCTTCTCGAAACCCGGCCTTCGTCCGCTTGGACCAAGGATACGCTCGTGCAGTCGATGCTGGGCGACGTCGAGATTGTTCCCGGCCGCAAGCGCGAGCGGGGCAAGGTCAAGGAACTCCTGCGCGTTCAGGAACTGACGTTGCCGGGAAAAGTTTCAGGAATTAATTTCGAACTCGGCGAGGGTGACGTTCTCGGCATCGCCGGTCTGGTGGGCGCGGGTCGTACCGAAGTTCTCCGTTGCGTGGCCGGTCTGGAACTCCTGGCCGAGGGCCGCATGTCGATTGCCGGGGAGGACTGTGCATGGCCGCAGTCGGTCCGCGAAGCCATCGACAGGGGCATCGCGCTGGCGCCGGAGGACCGCAAGCGCGAGGGGTTGGTGCTCTCGCGTTCGGCCCTTTCCAACCTCCTGCTCGCCGATATCGGCTCGGGTTCGGTCGGTCCGGTGATGTCCTCGGCCGCGCGACGGACCAAGGCGATAGCGCTGGCCCAGCAGATCGGCTTCGATGCCGGCCGTCTCGATACCGATGCTCTCCACCTGTCCGGCGGCAATCAACAGAAGCTCGTGATCGGCAAATGGCTGCATCGGCGCCCGCGCATCCTCCTTCTCGACGAGCCCACCCGCGGCATCGATCTTGGCGCCAAGCAAGAGATCTTTCAAACGATCCGCAGCCTCAGCGATGAAGGGATGGGGGTCGTGCTGGTATCATCCGACCTGGAGGAAGTCGTCGAGTACGCCGACCGCATTCTCGTGATGGCGCGCGGCAAGCAAATCGCCATGCTGGCTGGCGCCGAGGCCAGCGTCGAGCGCATTCTCAATCTGATCTTCGCGGTCGAAAGCCGGCCCTCCATGGCAGGAGTGAACTAGCTTGCGAGCTTTCGAATGACGACAATGAATACGATGCGCGCTCCGAGCCCGCCCGTCGCCGCCTGGCGCGAACAGCTGCCGACCCTGATACGCGTTTACGGCATCATCCTGACCCTGGTGCTCCTGGTGGCGGTTGTCGGTATCGGCAATCCCGCCTTCCTGTCGGGACGGAACATTTTCAACATGCTCTCGCAGTGGGCGCCGGCCGGGATCATGGCCGTAGGTATGACATTCGTCATCCTGACCGGCGGCTTCGATCTCTCGGTGGCATCGGGCTATTCGCTGTGTGCCGTCGTCGCCGCCTATGTCGGACAAAGCTATCCGCCATCGATTGCGTTTGGCGCCGCGATTATTGTCGGTTTGCTGTTCGGTCTCGCCAACGGCCTTTTGGTTGCCGTCGTCCGCATCAACCCTTTCATCACCACGGTCGGCAGCGGCTTTATCATCAACGGCGTAGCCTTGGTCATGACCAAGAACGCGGCCTTCCTCGTGGACAATCCGGACTTTGGAACGCTCGGCGCCGGCCGATGGCACGGCATTCCCTATTCCGGAATGTTCCTCATTGTCTTCCTTCTCGTGTTCGGGTTCATTCTTGCGCGTACCGTCTACGGCGAGGCGATCTATTCCGTCGGCGGAAACTACGAAGCAAGCCGTCTCTCCGGCATACGCGTGCGCGCGGTGGTCGCCAGCACCTACGTCGTGCTCGGCGGCTGCATCGGCCTTGCCGGAAGCATCGTCGCGTCGCAGCTTTCGTCGGCGCAGGCCAACCTCGACCCCGGGATCATCTTCGACGTGCTCACCATCGTCGTCGTCGGCGGCACATCGCTCTCCGGTGGAACGGGAGCGATGTGGCGAACCGCGGTCGGGCTCGGAATCATCGCCACCATTTCGAACGGCTTCGTCCTGCTCGACATCAGTCCCTACTACCAGTCGATCATCAAAGGCACGATCATTGTCGCCGCGTTGGCGCTTGATGGCGGTCTGACCCGGCTGGTGCGCGCCAGATGAAAAACATCAGGGTCGGGCGGTCTACCGCGCGGCCTCGTTCGTTCACTCGGGATCGGAATTTTCAGGGAGGCTTCGGTGGCCACAACGGCATTCAGGTTGGACGAGACCACAATCGACAAGATCCACGCCGCCTATCAGGAGAAGAAAGTCACCTGCGTCGAACTGGTGCAGGGCTATCTGGATAGGATCGCAGCCTACGACCAGAAGGGGCCGGCTCTCAATTCGTACGCTGCGATCAATTCCGCAGCGCTGACGGAAGCCGCCGCTCTCGACGCCGCCTTCCAAAAGACCGGAAAGCTCACCGGGCCGCTGCACGGCATACCGATCTGCGTCAAGGATCAGGCCGAGTCCAAGGGCATTCCGACGAGTTTCGGATCGATTGCCATCAAGGGCTATGTTCCGAAAGAGGACTCGACTCTGGTCGCGAAGCTGAGAGAAGCCGGCGCCGTCATCCTTGGCAAGACGACGCTGCCCGATTTCGCTACGTCCTGGTTTGGATATTCATCAGCCAGCGGCGAAACCAAGAATCCTTATGATCTGTCCCGCGATCCCGGCGGATCCAGCGCCGGCACCGGCGCCGCGGTCGCCGCCAATCTGGCGGCGGCGGGCATTGGCGAAGACACCGGCGGCTCGATCCGGGTGCCGGCGAGCTTCGACAACCTTGTCGGCGTCCGCGTCACACCCGGACTGATCAGCCGCAAAGGCCTGTCGCCGCTGGTCGTATTCCAGGACACCGCCGGTCCGATGGCCCGCACTGTTAAGGATACCGCGATCGTGCTCGACGCAATCGTAGGCTACGATCCGGAAGATCCCTATACGGCTGCGTTCGCCATCGCCGGGCACAAAGGCAGCTACACGCAGAACCTCGACGCAAACGGCCTAAAAGGTTCGCGGATTGGCGTCTTGAAGGAAGCCTTCGGCAGCGACAGCGACCCGGATTGCGCCGAAGTCAACAAAGTCATCCGGGGAGCGATCAAACAAATCGTGGCGGCCGGCGCCGAGATCGTCGAGGTGAGCCTGCCCAACATGATGGACTTCATCATCGAGACGTCGCTCTATATCACTCACTCGCGCCACGACATCAACACGTTTCTCGGCAAAAATCCGGATTTTGCTTATTCGTCGCTCGACGCGATCTACAAGGACGGCAAGTACCGCAAGAATCTCGATCTCATCAAAGACATCATGACGGGACCGGTGAAGCCGGAGGATGACCCTGAATACTATCGCAAGCTCGCCGCGCGCGAGGCCTTCCAGCGGACTGTTGTTAATATCATCGCCGGCAACAAGCTCGACGGTATTTGCTTTCCGTGTTGCCAGGTGCTTCCGCCAACGCGCCAGGAACTGAACGACGGCCGTTGGACGGTTCTCACGTTCCCGACTAATACGCTGATCGCCGCGCAGACTTGGCTGCCGTCGATCTGCCTGCCCGCCGGCTTTTCGTCCGCGGGAGTTCCGGTCGGACTGGAGATGGTCGTCCTTCCCTATCACGAGCCAGACCTGTTCCGTCTTGGTTATGCTTTCGAGCAGGCGACGCATCATCGGCGGCCGCCGGAAACCACGCCCGCTCTATGACGGCGCGAGTGGTCACCCCGGACGGTTGATCTTCTGCCGGCGGAGCACTGCGGCGTGGTGCCGGAAGCCACACGTCTCAGGTCCCAATGTAAGAATCAATAGCTCACAATGAAGCACTTCCAGCGGCCGAGCCGATCCGCAACCATCAGTAGCGAGGCGATGGCGGCGACGTCACATCCGCTCGCGACGATGACCGCGGTTGATGTGATGCGTGACGGCGGCAATGCAGTTGACGCTGCCGTTGCTGCGGCGGCTGTGCTTTGCCTCGCCGAGCCGCATATGACCGGCATCGGCGGTGATTGTTTCGTTCTCTACTCACCGAAAGGCGGAGTGCCGGTGGCCCTCAACGGCTCTGGACGCGCGCCCGCAGCCGCTTCGCTGGATTGGTATCTGGAACGTGGCTTTCGCGAAATTCCGGAGCAGTCGCCTCATGCGGTGACCGTGCCCGGCGCTGTCGACGCCTGGTTCCGGCTGCTTGCCGACCACGGAACCCGCGAGATGGGAGAGCTCCTGCAGCCGGCAATCCGCTTGGCGGAAGAGGGCTGTCAGGTGGCACCACGCGTCGCCTACGATCTCACCGAGGCCTGCGCTCGGGTTGCAAACGATCCGACGGCGGCGAAAGTGTTTCTGCGCAAAGGCGTCCCGGTCGGTCTGGGCGAGAAAATCCGTCAGCCCCAGCTTGCCGCCACGCTCCGCCGCATTGCGGAAGAGGGCCGCCGTGGTTTTTACGAAGGGCCGGTCGCGGAAGACATGGTGCGTCGTCTGCGTGCTCTCGGCGGCCTACACACGTCAGAGGACTTCGCTTCGCAGCGATCAATTTATGAAACGCCTATATCTGCCACCTACGCCGATCATGAGGTCTACGAATGCCCGCCCAACGGCCAGGGCATTGTCGCATTGATGATGCTCAAAACGCTGGCCGCTTTCGATCTATTCGACCCAAAAAACAACGAGGCAGATCGGATTCATATCCTGGCCGAAGCGACCAAGGCGGCATACAACGCCAGAGATGCTTACTTCTGCGATCCAGTCGCAAATCCATTCGATGTGTTCCGATATCTTTCGGACGAATATGCCGATGAGACGCGCGCCAGCATGAATCTCCGCAGCTCGTCCGCCACGTTGGTCTTGGATGAGCTGGAGCACAAGGACACGATCTATCTTGCCGTTGTCGATCGCGACGGCCATGCGATCTCCTTCATCAACTCGCTGTTTGCGGAGTTTGGCTGCGGCATCATGGCGCCGAACAGCGGCGTCCTATTTCACAGCCGCGGCTCGAGCTTCCGTGTGGCACGGAATCACCCGAATGCCATCGGCCCCCGCAAGCGGCCGCTGCACACCATCATTCCCGGCATGCTGGTCAAGAACGGACGAGCGGTCATGCCGTTTGGGGTCATGGGCGGCCACTATCAGGCGACCGGTCACGCTCACTTTCTCACCCGCCTGCTGACGGGTGATCTCGATCCACAGGCCGCGGCAGAAGCGCCGCGGAGCTTTGCGTATGGCGGGAGGCTAGAGCTCGAACCGACCATTGGTCCCGGCACGGGGGCCGAACTCGAACGTCGAGGTCACAAGATCGCCTGGACTTCAAAACCGTTGGGCGGCTGCCAAGCGATCCAAATCGATCGCGAACGCGGTCGTTTGATCGGCGGATCAGACCCGCGCAAGGACGGGATGGCCTTCGGCTATTGAAGGGCCGTGCAAACT
>JBAUGC010000880.1:0-3844 GCA_049679485.1 Xanthobacteraceae bacterium | reverse complement strand
ACAGCGTGCCGCCATCGTCGATGGTGCCGCCGTCGATTGTCGTGTCCGCAAGCTGCACCACCGAGTCAGCTCCCGACACAATGATCGTGCCGCCAGTGTTGACTACCGTGGCTGCGTCGATCACCAGCGCGGCGCCGTCAGTGGCCTCGAGCGTGCCGGCATTCACAATCGACGAAGGATCGATGGTCAGTGTGCCTGCGGTAGCGTTGATCGTGCCGGTGTTGGCGATGGCAGCGTCGGTGATGAAGCTCGTCCCAGTGGAATTGAGCGTTCCGTAAATATTCACGGTCCCGCCCGAGATCGTGGCGTCCTCAAGGACTATCTTCGCAATTTGGCCAGCGTCGGCAGCATCGACCTGAACGGTCCCGGCGTTTGTAACGGTCAAGCCGACAAGCACGATGGTGCCGTCGGAAGTCGCCAACAGCTCGTTGTAGTTCGCGATGGATGATCCCGAATCGATAGTGAGGGTGTCGCCGGTCGCCTCGAGTATGCCGGTGACGGTGATGGCCTCACTTCCAATGGAGCCAGTCCCGATCGAATCCAGGATACCGGCGATACTCAACCTGCCGCCGGTGAACGCCGTACCCGAGACATCAAGCTGCGAGCCTCGTTCGATGCTGAGCGCGCCGGAATTGCTCACCGTTGCGTCGTAAATGGCGCTGATCGCGTTGCCTGTCACGTCGATCAGCCCGGCTGTGCTGGTGTTGCTCGCCGCTGCAGTCGTCAGATTGCCGCCGACGATACTGCTGCCGACGAGATCGATCGTTGCGCCGCTATCGGCAAAGATCGAACCCGACGTCGGCGATTGGTCCGGTTTCGCGAGAAAACCGGCGACATCGAAGCCGTTGCCGACATAATAGCCGGAGACCCTGCCGGCATTGTCGATGGCAAACGCAAATGTGCCTTCGCCGGCACCCTTGCCGGCCGCCGAATCGTCAAAATTGAAATACTTTCCGTCGCTGTAGACAAAGCCGCGCGCGACGTCGGACGAGTCCAAATAATAGCCGACGACCTGGCCGGCATCGTTGATCCCCTCGGCAAAAGTGCCGTTGGCGGCCGAGGGGTCATTCAGCGTGACGTAGGTGCCATTGTTGTAAACAAAGCCGTGGGCGACCGAGGATCCGTCAAGGTAGTAACCGACTATCTCGCCGGCATCGTTGATGCCTTTGGCGTCGGTGCCGTTGAGACCTAATGGATCGTCAATCGTCGTGTATGTACCGCTGCTGAAAAGAAAGCCATGCGTGCTGCCATGAGCGTCAAGATATTCGCCGACGATTTGACCAGCGTTGTTGATGCCGTTGGCCAGCGTGCCGTCGGCGCCGAGCGGATCGTTCAATGTGACGTAAGTGCCGTTGCTGAACACAAAACCCGATTGCGTCCCGCCGGCTGAGTAGGTGCCGACGACTTCACCGCTATCGTTGATGGCGTTGGCGGACGTGCCGCCGGTTGCCGCCGGGTCGTCAAGAGTAATGTAGTTGCTGCCATCGTGGAGGAAGCCGTTCGACTTTCCGCCGGAGAAATAAGTGCCGACGATTTGGCCGGCATCATTAATGCCGCTTGGAGCCGTGATGCTGACAGCAGCCGGATCGTCGATTGCGTTATTGAATGAGTAACTCCCGCCCGCCTCGGTGGTAGCGCTGGAATTGCTGACCGTCGTATTGCTGAACACCAGCGCACCGTCTGTGGTCGCCTCCACCGTGCCGGTGTTCTCCAGAAAGGCCGGATCGAGCGTCAGGGCTGCACTCTGTTGGTCGACATTGATGACGCCGTCGTTGACCAGAACCATGCCTCCGGCGCCGATGGCGCCGGCGCCGGAGATAGTGTTGTCGAAATTGGTCAGCTGATCGCCGCTTTGGGTGACGGCGATGATGTTGGCGGTGCTCGCGGACAGAATAATATGCCCGCCGCCGTTAATGCCCGCGTCCGCCTGGTCGAAGTAGAGGTAGGTGGCGTCGCCCGTCGAACTGAGTTGGATTGTGCCGGAATTATCAATCGCGTAAGGGCTTGCCAGCGTTAGCGAACTGTTGTCGTTGATGAGAAGCGTGCCGGCATTGATGAGCGTTGGCGTAGCAAGATTGTCCTGACCCTCCGCGGTATCGATCGTATTGGCGGTCCCGCTGGCTGTCTGCATCTCGCCGCCGGAGGCGATCGTCACGGACCCGTGCAGGACGGTCGCGTTATCGAGGGTGATCTGCGAGGCGGCGGCTACTTCGACGATGCCGGTGTTATGCCGAGCGTCGCTCGCGTTGCTGATCGTCGTGTTGACGATCGTCAATCCGCCGCTGCCGGTCGCTTCGATCGTTCCGGTGTTGATGACGGCGTTCCTTGGCGGCGCACTCGCACTTCCGGGGCTGTCGTTATCGATGGTGAGGGTCAGCCGGCCGTTGGCGTTGATGATGCCGGATTGCTCGTTGACCAGCACGAAACTCGGGTCGCCGCCGCCAATATTGCCGGCGCCGCTGATCGTGCCGTAATTGTCCAGCTCGGCTTGCGATCCGCCGACGATCGTAGCGTGGCGGTGAAGCTCAAACGTGCCGTCGCCTTCGAACGTAACCGTTCCGTGGAGCGTGGTCGTACCGCGCAAATCCAACGAACTGAACTGGTGGGTATCGATGCTGCTGTCGTCGGCAATGGAAACGTTCAAAAGGAAGCTTTGACCGTTCGTCGTCTCAATGACGCCGCCGTTGCTCGTTTCCAGCGTGCCGTGGAAGACGTGCGCCTTTTCGAGATCGACCGCCGAGCCCGCCCCGTCGGCCCTGATGACGCCGCCGTGATTGCCGATTCTGTCCTCAAGGAGGACGACAGAACTCCCGGCTTGGGCGAGGATGAGTCCCAAGTTCCTGACGTCGTCTGCGATCTGCAGCGTGCCACCGTCGGCGGCCGTCAACGTTCCGGAATTACTGACGCGATTGCCGGTATCAATGATCAGCAGGCCCGAATCGGAGACGGTCAGCGGCGTTGCCTCGATGATTGTGTTCTGGCCGTTGATCAAAGTCAGCGCGCCGTCGCCCTGGCCGATGGTGCCGCTGCCGGTGATGGTGTTGTTGACATTGACCAGCGTCGCGTCGGTGCCGGCGACGCCGATAATCAGGTTCTCGCCGGTCGGCCCCACCATGGCGAGCGTGCCGCCGTTCAGCAGATAGACCGTGCCGTTGATCGCCAATTTCGGATCGGAGCCCGATGAATTGATCCGCAAGGTCCCGAAGTCGGCGATCCCTTGCGACACTTCCAGCGTGGCGCCAGACGCGAGGTTGAGAATGGCGCCGGCGCCAATACGAAGACCGTCAGCGCTCTCGCTTCCTTCGACCGTTACTTTGACCGGCTGGGCAATGTCGACGTATTGCGGCGCCGCAGGCGTACTAAGGTCGCTCCAGTTGCTCCCTGTTTCCCAAGTTCCGCTGACCGGCGAAGTCCAGGTGACGATCGACGTGGCGGGTGTGCCCAGCGCGAAAGTAAATGTGGCCGGAAGTTGAGTCTGGGTATTCGTACCGCCGTTCTGAATATTGATGATTGTCTGCTGGGTGTTGCCGTTCTGCTGCAGATATTGCTGAAGGTTGATCAGCTCGAACAATGGCGGCGTCGAGCTGCCGGGGTTGTTGGGGCCCGATTGCGGATTTGGGTTCAGAGTGTTGATGTTGTTGAGGATCTGAACCAGCGCCGGAACCAGGGCCTGCTCGGTCGCAAAATTGGCCGCCGTCATCGCCGCCCGGCTGACGGTCGGGGGCCTGTTGCCGCCGTCCCAGGACAGCGTGGTCCAAATCCCCGCGCGATCGACCGCGACTTCGTTGCCGAACTGATCGATGACAACGTAGGCGCCGACCCGGTCGCTACCGGGGTCGGCAAC
>JBAUGC010000879.1:0-3539 GCA_049679485.1 Xanthobacteraceae bacterium | reverse complement strand
GTACGGGAAGGCCTTCGACACGTTCACGGCGACCCTCAACAAAATGCAGGGCAGCGGCCTCGATTCAGTTTCGGCGGCCAATCGCGTCATCGAGCTTTCTGAGCAAGTACCAGCGCCGAGCCGGGGTGCAGTGGGCGCAGACGCAGAAGAGGTCCTGCGGCTCGTCCGTGAGAAGTCCGATGCCGAACAGGATGCGATGCGCCTCCACATCGTCGGCCTGGAGTAGCGGCAGGCTTCGCGACCACTAATCAAGAGAGGAGAACACGCCATGCTCGTACTCGTTGATCCCAACGACAGCCGCGCCGTTCGAAACAAGGACATGATTCTCGACCACTATGCTCGAATGATCAATGGGAAGGATGCGGAAACAGGTACGCGCAATTTTGACGCTGGATACGTTCAGCACAACCCGCTCATGGCGGATGGACGCGTGGCGTTGGCTAAGTTTTTCGGAGAGATCGCGAAAGGCCACGCCAGAGGGCGCATTGAAGTGCACAAGATCATTGCGGTCGGCGACTATGTCTGGACCCACGTGAACTTCTTGAATTTCTTTAGCGATGATCCGAACGATACAGGCGTCGCGGGCGTCGACATCTTCAAAATGAATGCCGATGGTAAGGCAATCGAGCACTGGGACGTATTGCAGTTTGTCGGCGACCCGAAGAACTCTGCTCCCATGATGGGGCCGAACATTCCGCGCGCCAACTCCAACGGGATCGAGGAAAAGACCCCAATCTCGGAACGCTAGGATTGCCGGGCGTTCGAAAGCGATCGTTTGATAGCACCTGGCAGAGGCCGCCTCGTCGAGGCAACCGCGCGCTTGAAATGAGGTGACTAATCCCGCTGACGGCCGCATGGCCTGAAGGCCGCCCCACGGAGGACAAGGTGTCCAACAGATTAGATGACATGTCACTTGATCGATTGTTCCGCACGGCCCGTACGCGCAACGCGTGGACCGATCGACCGGTGACTGAACAACAGTTGCGCGAGCTGTACGATCTAATGAAATTCGGACCGACTTCGGGTAATTGTTGCCCGGCGCGTTTTGTCTGGGTCAGGAGTGTTGAGGGCAAGGAAAAGCTGGCTGCACTCGCCGCGCCGGGCAATGCCCCAAAGATCCGGGCAGCGCCGGTCACAGTCATCGTTGGATATGATCTGGACTTCGCCGAACAAATGCCAAAGTTGTTTCCTGCGCGTGGGAAGCTGATGCAGGACTATTTTTCCGACCCCGCAGTGGCGCAAACGACCGCCTTTCGCAATGGCAGTCTTCAAGGTGCTTATCTCATTGTTGCGGCTCGCGCACTGGGACTGGACTGCGGCCCGATGTCCGGCTTTAACAACGAGGCAGTCGATTCAGAATTTTTTGCCAGTACTCGCATCAAATCCAATTTCATTTGCTCCATCGGTTACGGATCGGACCAAGACCTTTTCTCGCGTAACCCGCGACTGACGTTCGAAGAGTCAGGGCGCTTTGCCTAACGACGCATCAAAGAATGAATAGGTAATGATGAATTGTGCGAGATGGGCGAGTATGCTTACCCGTGAGGGCAGGTCGATCGCGGCTATCAGCCTAGTGCCAATAACCCCGCTCAACAGGCCGCCGATCTAACCGCGGCGCCGACATGAAGCAAGGGCGGAAAAATCCGCGCGCTGCGACGGTTGCGATAACGCCGCACGCGTTCGCGTAACGAAAGATTATGGAACGCGCCGTTTGCTTTCGTCCAATATTGACAAGAGCGGACGCGCACGATGTTTAGGGGCACGCCGAATTTATAATCATACGAGCCTGCGGGCCCTTCCGACGCGACACAGATGCAACATGAGGCGAGAAAAGCCATAAACATCAGTGGACTTTCACGGCTTTTGATGCCGCCATGCGGAGGTTCGAATCCTCCCGCGCCAGCCAGCCAGTGCGGTCTCTATCGGCCGTTTCCGTCACCGTAAAGAACTTACGTCATTACTGAGGGTTAGGGCCAGACCATTCGGTCTCTGCGGCGAACATCCGCACGTTCTTCGGCGACCACCCGTCGAATTTGTGCCCGAGTCTCTGGTCGCTATTTTTCGATATCCAAATCCGGTTGCCAGAGACTCAGTTTGAACAGAACTGAGACCGGTTCGTAATCGGACGTCCACCATTTGTTGTGAGCAACAGCTAGGCGCAGTCCTCGCAGCGCCCGACATGGCCGCCGAGCGCCGCGGTGCGGCAGTTCTCGATCGCCGACATCACCTTGAGTTGGCCGAGGCTCATATGGCCGGCATTGGCTCTGCGCCATGCCGGGCCATGGTCGCGGAAGATGTCCGCGACCTCCAGCGCCGGGCGCGGCACGCGCGCCGCGCGTCAGGCGACTTCCTCCGGGCTCAACACGACCGGCGCTTTGCGCGGCTCGCGCGCAACCGGCAGATGCTTGACAATCTCCGGACGATCGAGCGTGACGTCGAACAAGAACCGCAGCGCCGAACCGGTGCCGTTGACCGTTCCCGCGCCCATTCCGCTCGATGCCAGGTGCAGCAGGTAGCTGCGGATATCTTCCCGGCTAGCACGATCGGGCGGCCGCCCAAGAAAAACAGCAAAGTTCTTGATCCGCCGAATGTAATCGGATTGCGTCTTCGGCACGAAATTGCGCACCGTCATGTCTTCGATCATGCGCCGCCGCAACGGGCTGATGCACTCATCGGTCATGGGAATACTCCTGTCTGAACCGAGGTTGTTGGCCCCTCGATCTTCAGACAGGACGTCACGTCCCGTTATCGCCCCCTACATCTGTCCCAACCGCCGCTTTGCGCGCAGCGCTCTACCGCGCGAGCGGTTTCGTTCACTGACCCAAAAGAGACTTCGGTCGGTCCCTTTGTCGAACCGCTGCCAACAATCATGGGCTCGTTTGCAGACAGGGCAAGCCGAATCGGGCACTCCTGGCATTGCATGGAGCGCAGCCGCACATCCAAGGCGGCCGCCCAGCAAACGAAGAGGACACGATGGCTAAGAAGACAAAAAAGGCTAAGAAGACAAAAAAGGTCAAGAAGAAGTAGGGTATTAGCTCGGGCGGCGATTCCGCCCGAGCGGTTCTGCCAGCGCATCTTTTAGGGAAATAAAGTCCAATGACGAAGCTGATGTCGAAGTCCGAGCTGATTCAAAAAGTTGCTGATCAACACTCATTGCCAAAGAAAGACGTTAAGAGCGTCATCGAGTCACTGGCATCCGTGGGTTACAAGGAATTGCTGCCGCCTTCCATTGAACATTGGGTTCCTCCCGCTGCGGGTTGGACCGAACACCGGTTGACCCGATTCAATGTCGATGGCCTGCTCCCTTCGCTCCACGGGCGTACCCCGCTTCCTCGCTAGTACGAAGCAGTCCGCCTCTAGCCGGCGCATCGGTACTTTCAGCCTCGCGGTTGGAGCCACTTGTGCTTTTTCCCTTGGCATCGCCATCTAGGTTCTCACGTTCCGTACAAGAGCCTGATTGAGCTTCGCGCCGCCTACATGCCGGGTGCCGCTTGAGCCGTCTCAGGCATCTCCCAAGCTAATCTCGGAGGAAGAGTCAC
>JBAUGC010000878.1:0-8484 GCA_049679485.1 Xanthobacteraceae bacterium | reverse complement strand
GAGCACGGGTTTCGCTCCGCTCAGCCCATACGACGAGCTACTGTTGGATTGATCGCCCGCGGGATAAACTGGCAGTGAATCGGGTATCCTCTGACACGCCAGTTGAAAAGCGGAAAAGCAGCGACATCACAATGAGCGTTCTCATCAGAACATTCGCCACGGCATTGATGACTTCAGCATTGCTGATGCAAGCTTCCTATGCGCAAGAACTCCCCATGTCCGACCGGCAGAAGGCCGCGATCGAACGACACAAGGTGGAGGAGAAGGCGACCGACGAGGCGTACAAGGCCATGCTCAAGCGCACGCAAGACGCCAAGCCAAAGGCCGATCC
Source organism: Xanthobacteraceae bacterium (assembly GCA_049679485.1). Lineage (GTDB taxonomy): Bacteria > Pseudomonadota > Alphaproteobacteria > Rhizobiales > Xanthobacteraceae > BOG-931. The sequence continues at coordinate 8,153 of JBAUGC010000878.1, read as the reverse complement.
GTGGGGCAATTTACGGGCGGCCCCGGCTGGCGGCGGCAAGTAGGTTGCGCCCTCGCCCCCTGCGGGAGAGGGCTGGCCGGCGGTGCAACGACAAGAATGGGTGAGGGGTCGGCCCGCAACCCCTCACCCAACGGTGCTGGCTCAACCTCCTGCGTCGCCCTCTCCCGCAAGGGGCGAGGGCGCAGCCACCGGCGCCCCGATTTCCTCACGCGCGTCCCCGCTTCGTGACGGTCAAAGCATCAACTTAAGCTCGGGCCCTCTCCCGCAAGGGGCGAGGGCGCAGCCACCGGCGCCCCGATTTCCTGACGCCCGCACGCGGCACCGCTTCGTGACGGTCAAAGCATCAACTTAAGCTGATTTTGTTTGGTTTGCGTACATCGCGGCGGTCTAACGTCGGCGGCGTCGCGGGCGGGGCGTCGCCGGATCGATCGCGCCCGCCGAAATCCATCAAAACGACGGACGATACCGGGAGGTTTGAGCCATGTTGAAACGAAAACCCGTATACGGCGCGCTTGCGGCCGCGGCGATCGTGCTGGGTGCCGCCCCAATCGCCGATGCCTGCACCCGCGTGCTGTGGAACAACAACAAGCTCGCGGTCATCGTCGGGCGGACCATGGACTGGCCGGAATCCACCGATCCGATCCTCACGGCGTTTCCGCGCGGCATGAGCCGCGACGGCGGCCGTGCCGCAGGCGCGATTGTGGTTGAGAAAAACCCGGCGAAGTGGACCTCCAGGTACGGCAGCATGGTGACGACGATCTATGGCATCGGCACCGCCGACGGCTTCAACGAGCGCGGGCTCGGCGCGCACATGCTCTATCTGACCGCGACCGATTTCGGCCCGCGCGATGCGGCAAAGCCCGGCGTGCAGGCCGGTTTGTGGGCGCAGTACGCGCTCGACAATGCCGCGACCGTGAGCGAAGCGCTCGACATTCTGGACAAGGTCCAGGTGGTGATGGTCTCGGCGCGCGGCCACGACGCCAATGTCCATCTGGCGCTGGAGGATGCCAGCGGCGATTCCGCCATCATCGAATATATCGGCGGCAAGCCGGTGATTCATCACGGCCGCCAGTTCACCATCATGACCAACGATCCGACTTATGACCAACAGCTGGCGCTGCTGAAGACGCTCGACTTCTCGCATCCGTCGAGCGACATGCCGCTGCCGGGCAACGTCAATCCCCGCGACCGCTTCCAGCGCGCCGACTATTTCCTGTCGATGCTGCCGGCGCCCAAGGACGAGCGCGAAGCCATCGCCGGCATGTTTGCCATCGCCCGCAACGTCTCGGTGCCGTTCGGCGCGCCGTACCAGAATTTCGGCATCTACAACACCGAATACCGCACGGTGATGAACCTCACCGACAAACGCTATTATTTCGAGCTGAGCACCGCGCCCAACGTGATCTGGGCCGATCTGCTGAAGCTCAATCTTGCCCCCGGCTCGCCGGCGATGATCCTGAACCCGAACGACATCGCGCTGTCGGGCAACGTCACCGACAAGTTCAAGCCGGCGAAGGCGGCGTTCTGAAAGCGCGGGCGCTGGGCCACGGAACTTGCTTCTCGCCGGTGAGCGCTTATCCTTAGGGCGTTGGACAGGAGCGCCGACGTGAAGATCAAAGTCGTGGTGCACGACGCCGAGGAGGGCGGATTCTGGGCCGAGGTTCCGGCGATTCCGGGTTGCGCGACGCAGGGCGAGACGATGGACGAATTGTTGCGCAACATACATGAGGCGATCGAGGGCTGCCTGTCGGTCGATGTCGCCGAACCCAAACCTGACGACAAAAGGCGCATCCTGGAAATTGCTGTATGAAAGCTATTTCCGGCCGCGACTTCGCTCGGCTTATCGAGCGGCGCGGCTGGACGCTACTGCGGATCGCCGGCAGTCATCACATCTACGGCAAGGTCGGCAGCGTGGTGCGGCTTTCGATTCCGATCCACGGCAACCGGCCGCTTAAGGTTGGCTTGTTGCGCCATTTGGCGAAACTCGCTGAAATCTCGGACGAGGACCTGCGCTAGCCTCAATCCCAGCGATAGGCGCGCGCGGTTTTGCGGCCTTCGCCGGCGAGAATGAGCGCCCAGAACAGTTTGTACTTCGAGTTTGGGGCATAGGCGGCGGCGATGCCGATGCGGGTGACGTTTCGGTTGAGCATGTTGGCGCGGTGCGGCGGCGAATCGCGCCAGCCGGAAAACGCTTCGGCCAAAGTGTGGTAGCCGGCGGAAATGTTCTCGACCGCAACAGTGCCGGAAAACGGCGAATTGCGGATCCGGTCCTGGAACGGGCGGCCGATGTCGTGATCCATCTTGTCGTGCGCGGCCATGGCGCGGGCCTGTTCGCCCGCCATCCGCATCAGCTCTGGATCGACGCTGACCGGGCCAAGCCCGTTGTTGCTGCGATAGCCGGAGATCATCGAGGCCGCGGCGGCGGGGTCGACCGCGGTGTCGGGCTTTGACAGGTCTTGATAGAACGTCGGCTCGGCCGGCGGCGGCGTGTCCTTGGTGCAGCCGGCGAGGGCGGCGACGGCCAAACACGTCATTGCGAGCCAACGGGCCCGGCCCGAAGTGGCCGGCCCGATGACAAGCTCCGCGAAGCAATCCAGCCTTAGAAGCCCAAAGGCTGGATTGCTTCGTCGCTTCGCTCCTCGCAATGACGGGGAGGAAGGCGCGCGCTCTGCGATCAAGGTCATGCGCGGGTTACTTCCCGATCGCCTTCTCGTACGGATAGATGACCTCGCCGCTCTTGAGATCCGGCGGATAGACCACGATTTCGGTTTTCAGATCGCGGAATTCGTCGACGCTGTTGCTCTTGATGTTCTGGAACTGCGCGGCCAGCATGCGCTCTTCGGCCCATTCGCCGTCCGGGCCGAAGCGGAGCTTGCCGACCACGGTATCGAACGCAGACTTGTGAATGTAGGCGGCGAGCACGTCGTCCTTGAGGCTCTTGGTCGCGGCGACGGCTTCGCCGAGCACTTGCAGGTCGGCATACGCCATCACCGGAAAGTAGGCCATGGCGTCGGCGCCGGCGGGCTTGGCGCGCTCCTGGTATTTGCCGAGGAATTCGACCGCGGCAGGCGTTTTCAGCGAGCCAACCGGCAACCAGGTTTCGAAATTGACAATGCCGTTAAGCAGCGGCCCGAGCTGGGTCTTGAGCGCGGTCGATTGCAGGCCGACCATCGCGCCGCCCCACATTTTCGGTTTGAAGCCGATTTCGTGCACCGCCTTGATGATGCCGACGGTGTCGAGCGGATAGGAGCAGACCACGAAGAGATCAGGGTTGGCCGCCTGGACCGCACGCACGATCGGCGCGAAGTCGACCGTCGCCGGCGGATAATTCTTGTCGTAGACGATCTTGAAGCCGGACGCCTTGGCGTTGGCGCGTGCGCCTTCGCAGGTGTTGTGGCCGAACTCGGCGTCGGCATAGGCAAGCGCAATGGTCCGCGGCCTGGGTGTTTGCGCTTCCGCCACCTTGAAGAAGCCGTGGGTGAAGGCGGGCTTGGTGGCCGGGCCGTTCGGCACCATGGCGAAATACATCGGGTAATGGAATTCTTCGTTGATCGCGGTGCCGGAGAGGCCGATCAAGAGCTTCTTGTGCTCGATCGCGATCGGCATCGCGGCGGCGATCTGGGTCGAGGCATAGCCGGAGACGATCAGGTCGACTTTGTCGACGTCAAGGAGCTTGGTGTAGATGCCGGGCACCTGCGCCGGATTACTTTGATCGTCGTAGTAGACGAGCTTGACCGGACGGCCGAGCAGGCCGCCGCGGGCATTGGTGTCGTCCTCCCAGATTTGCATCCCGAGCAGCGCCATTTTGCCGTTGTTGGCGAGCTTGCCGGTGAGCGACATGCCGAGACCGATTTTGATCGGATCTGCGGCACACGCGGGAACTGCCGCGAAAATAAGCAGCGCAGCAGCGGCCGCATACGCCGCGCTTAGCCAATACGATTGCAAACGCATAAAGTATCTTCCTCTCCCTGGCGCCAAGGTAGCAGCTTGTTCCAACGGCGTTATCTTAGCTATTCGTCCACGCTCTGACGCGGCCCTTAGCCGCATTAAGTTTTGATCCCGGTCAAAGCTGCAATGTCCGAATGTCATAGGCTTGTATCAATCGCGGATGTAAAGTGTCGAACATGCCTGCATCCCCCACCTCACGCTTCGATTGTCCCAAGTGCGGCACGCCGTACACGCTGCTTCGCGTCGAGGCCGATGCGACCTCGGAAGACGGCGACATCGCCTGCACCATCTGCGGCGAACCGCTGCGCGCACGCGAGGATCAATTCGTCCTCAAATATTTTCTGATGCGCCGCAACGGCACGCGGGAAGACGCCCGTTATAGCGTGGTGTGAGCGGCGTCGCCCGATAAAGCTCACAGATGAAATTACAGGCCCACCGCGCAGGACTGCGCTTCTACCCGGGCTATCTCGACTGTAGCGGCCACGCGTTGCTCGCCGCGGGCCAACCGCCAGACGAGTCGTCCCGCGAAGAGCGGCAGCACCAGCAACGCGACGGGTATGTGCGAGAAGCCGAATGGCAGCATCAAGATCGGCAGCGACCAGACCGCCAGCGCGAGGCTATGATCGACGTAGGTGCCGTCCTCTCGTCCGCGCAAGAGCGCAACGACCCAGCCGAACACCACCATGTCGTAGCTGAGCATCCAGGGCGAGAACAGAAAGGTCGCGGTGACGAACAGCGCCAACGAGAGAACCGGATCACGCCGGCGCCAGAAGGTCCAAATGACCATCCCAAGGGCGCAACATGACGAAAGCCCCTGCGCCGCCCATGCCCAATCGTCCGGCAAGCCGATTAGCCGCGCATTGACGAAGACCGAGGACACAATTGGCCAGCCGTAGTTGCCGGCGGTAATCAGCAACTGGTGCTGCTGCGGAACCACCTTTTGCAAATACTCGACCCAGATGTGGGGGCCAAACCAGATCGCGGTGACGAGAACAAGCGCCGCCGCGGTCGCAGCCGCGACCGCAATGACGCGCCATCGCGACGTCATCACCAGCAGTACAGGCAGCAGCAATCCGAATTGCGGCTTGATGGTCAGAATGCCGAACAGGATGCCGGCAACAGTCGGCCGCCGGTCTAGATTGGCAAGGCCGCCGATTAACAGCGCAGCCGTCAGAAATCCGTTTTGGCCAAAGAACACGTTCACGGCAACGGCCGGTGCGACCGCCAGAAACAACCAGTACCTTCGGTCTACGCCGCCCGCGAGCGCCGCCCACACATAGAGCGCGAGCCCGACGACGCACCAGAGCACATAGGCGGGCAGAAACGCCAACAAGCCAAACGGCCAAATGAAGAGCAGAAGATGCGGCGGATAGGACCAGAAGAACACCGGCGGCATGTCCGGATGGCCGATTACGTGCCGTACCACGTCGCTGTAGGTGCCGAAGTCGAACCACGCCGCCGGTCCTCCGGAAAACGCCGACCGGCCACCCATCCAGGTATTGAGAAAGTCGCGACCGACCGGGAGGCCGCCTATGTCGAACGCGAAGCTTGGAAACGACTGGGTTGCGTAATAATCAAACTCGAGTCCCAGGACAGCCAGAAGGATGGAGCCGGCAGCTATGGCGAACGCAGCGTAGGCCTTCTCGACGGCTGGGCCGGGCTGTCGGATAGACGTTGCCATGGCCGCACAGTGCCCGGTGCCGGTAAAGGCTCGATAAAAGTTCGCAGATGAAACTAGTAACGGTACTAGCGCGCGCCTGGCGATCAGCGCCGCGACGACGAGCACGGCGGCGAAGCCGACCGGCGCCTTCACGAACGGGAAAATCAGGATCAGCAGGCAGGCAAGACCAATGCCGGTCATTTCATGCGGCAGGAATCCGCGTGTACGGCCGAGGCGGAACAGAAAAGCAAGCGGCACCGCCAGCACCACGAGGTCGTACGTATAAAGGTACGGCGTCGCCAGCATGGCGCCGGCGCCGAGCGCGGCGGCCTTGATTTCGTACGCGGCCTGACTTCGCCACAGCACCGCGATCGCCGCCGCCGCGATCAGCGCCACCGCGGCTTGCACGCTCCACGCCAGCGCCTCGCTGCCGCCGAGCGTGCGGGTCAGCCCGAAAGCGGTTTGCAGCTTGCTCCAGTCGGCAAAGCCGTGGGACAGGAACGCCTGCGAGGTGTGGCCGATATTGGCGACGAACGCCTCCCAGGCCTCGCCGCCGAAAGCGAGCCACGAGGCCGCGACCATCAACGCCGCAACGATCGCGGCGGTGAAGAATGTACGCCAGTAGCCGCCCGCGATCAGCGCGATCGGAAACAGCAAACCGAGATGTGGCTTGTAGGTCAGTAGTCCGAGCAACACGCCGGCCCAGATTGGCCGGCGCTCCAGCAGAACCAGCGCGCCGCCGATCAGGCCCGCGGTCAGAAATCCATTCTGGCCGACAATGAAATTCGACAACACGGCGGGAAACGCCGCAGCGAGCAAATAACCAACGCGGTCGCCGATAATCGCGCGGATGGCGGCGAGATAAGCCGGGAAGGTGGCGAAGACCCAGAAGACATAGGCGATCGCGTAAGGCAGCAGCGACAACGCCGCGGCGACGAACAAAAACGTCGGCGGATAGTGCCAGCCGAAATAGCCGTCGAACGGATGGCCGATGGCGGTCGCTTCGACCAGTTTGTGCGCCGGCCAGTCGTAGACGGAGGCCGCGTGGCCGGCGAGCACCATGCGCCCGGCAGCCCAGACATTAACGAAGTCCGACGGCACGCCGCTGCCGTCCGGCGCCAGGAGCCAGATGCCTTGCAGATAGGCGGTTAGGAGATAGGCCGCGTGCGCGACCACAAGCGCGAAGCAGATAAGCTCGACCGGCCGGGCCAGCCGGGCGCCGTGCGCGGGAGACATTTCATAAAGCGCCATCGCCGGCCGCGCCTCGCGTGATTTCGTAGCGAAGCTAGGCCGGGCGGCCTTGAGGAACCCTTAAGTGCGTGGTCCGGCGGAGGTGAACAGTGCGCTAGCGCCGCACCAGCCGCAGAACGATCAGCAGGATCACCGCGCCGATGAAGGCGTCGATGATCTGCGTGATGAATGCGTTGCCAACGGAGATGTTAATGTTGAGCCGCGGCAGCAGCCAGCCGGCGATAACGGCGCCGATGATGCCGACAATGATGTCGCCGATCAGCCCGTAGCCGCCACCCCTGACGACCATGCCGGCAAGCCAGCCGGCGATCGCACCGACGATCAGCCAAATGATGATACTTTCCACGCCCATGCATTTCCCCTGTGCGCCGCCCTAACAGGGACCATCCCTGTTTCGTCTCCTGTAGCCCGACCTTAGCTGCGCCCCGGCCCAGTGTCAGTAGCCTGCACTCCGAAGTGCTTATTGCGCTGCAACATCAACTGCGGCACACTATAGTGGAAAGCGAATTCAGCGAGTTCGACCGGAGCACATCATGGCCGTCGCGCAGAAGAAACCATCGGCTGCGGCGCTCAAAGACCTCTACGCCATTGGCGAAATTCCGCCGCTTGGTCACGTGCCGGCGACCATGCACGCCTGGGCGATCCGCAAGGAGCGTCACGGTCCGCCGGAAAAATCCATGCAGCAGGAAGTGCTGCCGACCTGGCCGATCGGCGATGATGAGGCGCTGGTTTACGTCATGGCCGGCGGCGTCAATTACAACGGCGTCTGGGCAGGGCTTGGCATTCCGGTGTCGCCGCTCGACGGCCACAAAAATCCGTTCCACATCGCCGGCTCGGATGCGTCCGGCGTGGTGTGGGCCGTCGGCTCCAAGGTCAAACGCTGGAAAGTCGGCGACGAAGTCATCGTCCACTGCAATCAGGACGATGGCGACGACGAGGACTGCAATGGCGGCGATCCGCTGCTCTCGCCGTCGCAGCGCATCTGGGGCTACGAGACGCCGGACGGTTCGTTCGCGCAATTCTGCCGTGTGCAGTCGCGGCAGCTGATGCAGAAGCCGGCGCATCTGACCTGGGAAGAGGCGGCCTGCTATACGCTCACACTTGCCACTGCCTTTCGCATGCTGTTCGGCCATCCGCCGCACATCCTCAAGCCCGGCGACAACGTCCTGGTGTGGGGTGCTTCCGGCGGCCTCGGCGTGTTCGGCGTGCAACTCGTCGCCGCCTCGGGCGCCAACGCCATCGGCATCGTCTCCGACGAATCGAAATCCGAATACGTGTTCAATCTCGGCGCCAA
>JBAUGC010000877.1:0-14732 GCA_049679485.1 Xanthobacteraceae bacterium | reverse complement strand
GCGCGATCGCCGACATCATCGCTTGCGATATTCATCCGCTCAACAATGTCGGACCGCTGCGTTACCTCAAGCGCGAAATGCACCAGGAGCAAAGTGCGATCGACACCTGGTACCATCATTGGGTGATCGAGGGCTTCGAAGCGCTTGAAGTGCTCGTTGAGCCTGGGCCCTACGCCTGCGGGGCTCAGGTAACGATGACCGATGTCTGCCTCGTACCGCAGGTCAACAATGCCCGGCGGCTAAAAATGCCGCTCGACAAGTTCCCGAAGATCCTCGGTATCGAAGCCGCTTGCCTGAAGCTTCCCGCGTTCGACCGCGCCAGGCCGGAAAACCAGCCGGACGCGGAGTGATCGAGCCGCATTCACACTTTGGTCACCATTGCATCGCTTGATCGCGGCGATGCGGGTGCGCTGGGGCCGGGAGCCAAGATGATCAACCTGATCAAGCTTTTACGGAGCCTTGGCCTCGGTGTTCTCAGCGCCAGCGCGGTCTCCATGTCGGTTTCCGCCCAGACCGGCCCGTCCTCGCCTGGCTCGCCTCCTCCGCCCGCAGCCGACCAAGCCGCTTCAAATCCGGTCTGCGTGCGGTACGAAGCGCAGCTGGCGGCGCTTAACCGCGGCGCCGCCGATCCCGCGCGCGCCGATCAGATCCGGCGCTATGAAGACTCGATTGCCAAGCAGCAAGGGGAACTCGATCGCATCCTGGCGCAATCTAGAAAGCTTGGCTGCGAGGGTGGCGGATTTTTTGCTCTGTTCACGGGGCGGGCCCCGCAGTGCGAGCCGGTGAACGCACAGCTTCAGCAGATGCGCGACAATCTCGACCGCATGATGAGCGATCTCGAGCGCATCAAGAGCGGCGGCAACACTGAACAGGCGGGGCAACGGGCCGCGCTGATCGGACAATTAGCGCAAAACAATTGCGGGCCGCAGTATCGGGCGGCAGCGGCGGCCGGCCCGGGCGGTTTTCTGAGTGCGCTGTTCGGCGGCACCATCATCAGCCAGGGCGGCGACGGCGCTCCGGCCGGCACCTACCGCACCGTCTGCGTGCGCACCTGCGACGGCTATTATTTCCCGATCTCGTATTCGACCGTGCCGAACCGGTTTGCCGACGACCAGAGGGCGTGTCAACGCGAGTGCCCCGCCGCCGAAGCCCAACTATACAGCTATCGCAACCCCGGCGAAGACATGAGCCAGGCCCTGTCGATCAACGGTCAGCCCTACACCGAGCTCCCAAACGCTTTTCGCTACCGCAAGGAATACAGTGCAGCCTGCTCTTGCCGGCGGCCCGGTCAAAGCTGGGCCGATGCCCTTAAAAATGCCGACGATGCCAGCACACTTGAGGCAGGCGACATCGTCGTGACCGATCAAAATTCAAAAACGCTGTCGCAAGCGCCGCAGCCGAAGATCAAGCCACCGCCCAAAGGCGGCGCCGCTCTGCAGGATGCGAACGCGGCGCCAGCGACGTCAAGCGCTGCGCCAGCTACTGCTGGCGCATCAGGAGCCGGCGGCGGCGTACGAACCGTTGGGCCACCCTTCGTCGCCGGGCACTAAATTAGCGCGTTTAAAAATCTGCCGTGCGAGCCTTTGCCTTAGCCGGGCCTGTGGGCGGCGCTCGGTCCGAGGCCTGCGGCGGCGTGCCGGGATCGCGAAACCGGTTCGTGATCGGATAGCGCCGATCGCGGCCGAAATTCTTCAGCGTCACTTTTACGCCTGGTGCCGCCTGCCGGCGTTTGTATTCGGCGATTGTGAGCATGCGCTCGACCTTCAGCACTGTTTCCCGATCGAATCCCGCCTCGACGATGGTCGCGACCGACTCCTCGCGCTCGACCAGCCGTTCGAGAATCTGATCGAGCGTGTCATAAGGCGGCAGCGTATCCTGATCGGTCTGATTTTCGCGGAGTTCGGCGCTGGGGGCTCGCGTCAACACGTTCTCGGGTATGACGGGGCCGCTGGAACCGAGAGCGCCGTCGGGCTTCCAGCGATTGCGCAGCCGCGACAACCGGTAGACTTCGGTTTTGTAAAGATCCTTGATCGGATTGAAGCCGCCGTTCATGTCGCCATAGAGCGTCGCATAGCCAACTGACATTTCGGACTTGTTGCCGGTCGTCACGACCATCAGGCCGAATTTGTTGGAAATCGCCATGAGGATGACGCCGCGGGCACGCGCCTGCAAATTCTCTTCGGTCACATCGCGCGGCTGGCCGGCAAAGATACCTGCTAGCGCAGTTTCGAGGCCATGCACGGCACTCTCGATCGGAACGTTCTCATATTGGATGCCGAGCGCGTTCGCGACCGCCGCGGCATCGTCGCGCGATTCCTGCGAGGTGAAACGAAACGGCAGCATGATGCAGCGGACGCGATCGACTCCGAGTGCATCGACTGCCATCGCCGCGCACAACGCTGAATCGACACCGCCGGAAAGCCCGAGGACGACGCCTTTGAACCGGTTCTTATCAACGTAGTCGCGCAGTCCGAGCATGCACGCGGTATAATCCGCCTGATCAAACTCCTCCGTCGCAGCCATCGGGCCGGAGGGACATCGCCAGCCGTCCGTAGTGCGCGACCAACGGGTCGTCACGACCGCTTCGCGGAATGCTGGAAGCTGGAATGCGATGGAACGGTCCGCATTCAGAGCAAACGACGCGCCGTCGAAGACCAACTCATCCTGGCCACCGACCTGATTGACATAAAGAAGCGGCAGGCCGGCTTCGGTAACCCGCGCGACTGAAACGTTCAAGCGTACTTCCGCTTTGTCGCGCCAATAGGGCGAGCCATTAGGCACGATGAGCAGCTCAGCGCCGGTTTCGGCCAGGCATTCGACAACGTTTTCGTAGTCACCCCAATCGGTCCAGGTATCCTCGCAGATCGGCAGGCCAAGCCGCACGCCGCGGAAATTGACCGGCCCGGGAACGGGCCCGACAGCGAACACGCGCTTCTCGTCGAACACGCCGTAATTCGGCAGGTTCACCTTAAACCGGATTGCTTCCACGCGGCCGGCGGCGAGGAGCGCATAGGCGTTGTAGAGTTTGCCATCCTCCACCCACGGCGTGCCGATCAGCGCCGCGGGGCCGCCATCGCCGGTCTCGCGCGCCAGCGCCTCGATGGCGGTGCGGCAGGCGGACTGGAACGCCGACTTTAACACCAGATCCTCGGGCGGATAACCGGCGATGAAGAGTTCGGAGAAAACTACGACATCGGCCTGGTCGCGCGCGGCCTGCGCGCGCGCCGCACGGGCCCGTTCCAGATTGCCGGTGACATCGCCGACAATCGGGTTGAGCTGTGCCACGGCAATGGCCAAACGGTCGGCGGGACGCTCGTTCATAGCGATGATCTAGAGCATGATGCCGGGAAGTGGAACCCGCTTTTCGGAATGGAAGCCCAAGCAAACATCCGGTGGCTGACGAGTTTCAGCCCGGGGGCCGCAGCCACGCCCAAAACGCCGGGAAGAAACTCGCGCCAAAACTTGCTAGCATGCGGAGCTTGTTGACCTGCTTTCGCGGGCGGAGCCGCGGGCAGCCGGGATCGTCGCTTTTTCAAACTGGACAAATGGTGCGCCAATGGAACGCTTCCTCAATGTCGCCGGAGCGCAGACCGGACCGATCGCCCGCAACGAGTCGCGGCAGCAGGTGGTTTCCAGGCTGCTCGAACTGATGCGCGAAGCGAAACATCGTGGCAGCGATATCGTGGTCTTTCCGGAATTGGCCCTGACGACCTTCTTTCCGCGCTGGTGGATGGAGGACGACGCCGAGATCGACAGCTTTTTCGAGCGGGAAATGCCCAGTCCGGCCACGGTGCCGCTGTTCGAAGCGGCAAAGAAGCTCGAGATCGGCTTCTACCTCGGCTACGCCGAACTCGCCCAGCGCAACGGCACGGCGCATCGCTACAACACGGCGATCCTCGTGGACAAGAATGCCGAGATCGTCGGCAAGTACCGGAAAGTGCATCTGCCCGGCCACGCCGACAACCGTTCGCACTATCCGTTTCAGCATCTTGAAAAACGATATTTTGAGCCGGGAGACCTGGGTTTTCCGGTATGGCGCGCGTTCGACGCCAACGTCGGCATGTGCATCTGCAACGACCGGCGCTGGCCGGAGACCTATCGGGTCATGGGCATGCAAAGCGTTGAGCTGATCCTGCTCGGCTACAACACGCCCACCCATTTGCCGTGGGTTCCGGTCTACGACCACCTGTCGGATTTTCACAACCATCTGTGCATGCAGGCCGGCGCCTACCAGAACAGCACCTGGGTCGTCGGCATCGCCAAAGCCGGCAACGAGGAAGGCAGCGAACTGCTCGCCGGCAGCTGCATTGTCGCGCCATCCGGCGAGATCGTTGCCATGGCAACCGGCAACGGCGACGAGGTGTTCACCGCGAAGTGCAGCCTCGACATCAGCCGTTTCAACAAGGAGGCGATGTTCAACTTCGCCGAGCATCGGCGGATTGAGCATTATCAGCTGATCACCCAGCGCGCCGGCGCCGTCCCGCCCACGACTTAGATCGCAAACGGCCGCAGATTATAGCCGGCAGGTTTGGTCCGCTCGAAGGCGGCGGCGGCACGAACCACGTCGTATTCGCCGAGCGCGCGTCCCACGATCTGCAGGCCGACGGGCATGCCGTCTGCCGCGATACCGGCGCAGACGGTGGCGGCAGGCTGGCCGGTCAGGTTGAACGGGTAGGTGTAAAACACCCACGACACCAAATTGCGGTCCGGGAGCTGATCGGGAATGTTTTTGCCGGCGTCCAGCGAAACGACCGGCAGAACCGGCGACAGCAATAGGTCGTAGGTTTCAAAAAACGTGCGAACCTTGTCGCGCAACGCGTATCGCTCGAACACTTTTTCATAATAGGAGCGCATGTCCTGCGCGAGCGCCGCATCGAGCACTTCGGCAACCGCGGGATCGAGCAGACCGCGTTGCTTCTCCACGAACGAACGCAACCGCGTACCAACGCCGGCGTAAAATTCCGCGGTCCAAAGATCGGCCGGATCCTTGTCGAAGACTTTCTCGACCAGATCGACCTTGCAGCCAAGATTTTCGAACGCGCCAACGGCCTGTGCGACGATTGCCTCGACCGCCGGGTCGGGCCGTGCGTAACCCAGCGTGGGGCTGTAGGCGACGCGCAGATCTCTAATATCAGCGCCGCTGACGCCGCCGAGCAAATCCGGCATTGCCGCCGACACGCTGAACGGATCGCGCGGATCGTAGCCGCCGATCGCTGTGAGCAGCAGCGCCGCATCGCCGATGTTACGCGCGATCGGGCCGACATGGGCAAGCGTCGGCGTCGCCGAGGCCGGCCACACCGGCACCCGGCCGAAATGCGCCTTGATGCCGGCAAGCCCCGTGAAGCAGCACGGAATCCGCACTGAGCCGCCGCCGTCGGTGCCGAGTGCAAACGGCGTTATGCCGGCCGCAACCGACGCCGCGGCGCCCGCGCTGGAGCCGCCCGGCGTCTTGGCGAGATTCCACGGATGGCGTGTGACGCCGGTCAGCGGATTGTCGCCGACCGGCTTGCAGCCGAACTCGCTCGTCGTGGTCTTGCCGATCAGAATGGCGCCCGCCGCCTTGGCTCGTTCGACCGCGGGCGCATCGACCGAGGCGATGTTGTCAGCCATCGTGCGCGAGCCGGACGCGTAGCGAACGTTCGCAACCGCCATCAGGTCCTTTGCCGAGAACGGCAGGCCATGCAGCAAGCCTAACGGTTCGTTGCGCATCACGGCCTCTTCCGCAGCCTTGGCCGCGGCCAGCGCCTCCTTCGGCAGCAGCACAAAGAACGCGTTCAGCGTCCTTTGGGTGGCCTCAGCCTTCGCCAGCGCCCGTTGCGTCAGTTCGACCGGCGAGACTTTCTTGCCGACAACGAGCCGCCGCAGCTCGTTGGCAGTCATCAAGTCGAATTCGCCGGACATTGGGAATGCCAAACGCGCGGTTCGCCTATCTTACGAGCTGACTATTGCGAAGGCGCGCACCGGAGAGCCCGACCCGCCCTTGAACTTCAACGGCACACCGAAGAACTGAAACTCGCCCTTGCTCAGCAATTCCTCGAGGTTCACCAACCATTCCCAATGACTGATGCCGAGCTTGCGGCATAATCGGTGCTGCGAAAACACGTTGTCGCTGGGCCGGTCGGTTGATGGCCCCTCGACGCCGTGCATCCGCGAACCGCGGTCGTACATCCACTGCGTTGCCTCGACGGTGAGCTGCGGATTCTTCCACACCGAATCGAGCCCGGGATAGGTGCGCTTATGAAAGCCGGTGCACAACAGCACGATGTGACCGTCAACTTTGACGCCCGCCTTTTTCTCGGCCTCCTCCATGTTCAGCACTGTGATGTCGCCGAGATCCGGAATGTGCCGCAGGTCGAGGCAAACCGCCTTTCCCATGAACAGATCGAGCGGCATCTCGTCGACCGATTTGCCGTCGGGATTGACGTGGCGAAACGCATCAACGTGGGTACCGACGTGGTCGAGCGTAGCGATGAAATTCGTTTGGAACGTCATTGCATCGCCGGGCACGCCGAGATTGAACGCCTTCGACGACTCGTGGCTGAGGTGGGTGGTGATGACCGGCCGCTGAAAAAGTTTGTGAGCCGGCATGTTGTCTTCGATCAGCAGGCTGAGGTCGACGACGCGTTGTGCCATTTAGATTTCTCCGTTGAGGCAAGTGCGAGACAAAACGAGCGTTGCTTCCCGGAAGGCTTCAGTAATCGGCGGGCAGGCGGCCCGCAACGATTGCACGATCCGGCGAAATTTTTCCAGCTAATCGTAGCGCAATCGCATGTGCCGGCAATGGGCATGCCAAGCTCGTGCTCGCCGCCGGAGTAGCCCGTCAGTTGAACAAGCCGACGGGATAAGGGCCGAACTTCAGGCCGGCTTGGACAAACACGCCGAAGATATCGGTCTTCCAATCGACCGGCTGAGGGAATGCCGTTTCGCCGACGACGTTGCCCTGGAAATTTGAATTGCCGTTCGCCTGCATGTGCCAATAACGGCCACCGATGCCGACGCTGGCGTAGTCCGTCACCTGGTACGACAGCGACACTTCGAACTGATAACCTTGGCCCCTGCCGTTCTCGGGAATCGGCCCGGTGAAGTCGCCGACCGCCGTGCCAATGCGCAGCCAATGGGTGTCGGTGCCGTTGAGAAATACGAACGGAAGATACGCGGCCTCGGCGTTGAGCTTGAAACGCTTGGCAAAGACCAGCGAACCATCCAGTCCGACGCGCACCGATTGCCAGTGGTTGTTCTGCGAGATCCCCTCGATGGACGTCGGTATTGGCGGCTGACAAACAGAAGGATTGGTGGCGGTCTGCGTGCAGCCATAAGCGTTCATCTCCTGATTGAAGTAATGGTAGCCGGCGAGTGCCCCAATGCGAAAATCGCCGCCGCGAACTACGTCGTAGCCGATATCGCCGCTGGCGTAGCTCAGGTAGCCGTTCTTCTGATCGCTCGTCGTGCTCGAATACGGCGTGATGCCCGGCGGAAAATCTTCGTCTTTGAGGTGCCCAAACGACATCGCGCCGGTGCCGATGTAGCCCTTGACGAAGAAACCGTTGGTAAACGCTACCCGGCTGTAAAGCTCACCGGCATTCGTCATCATGTCGCTGTAAGTGAGGCGGGAAACCATCGCGTTCGACAGGCTCGGTATGTTGTACAAACTCTTACTGGCATTGGCGTTGCCGAACCAATAACGCGCCGCGAATTCGATCTGCCAGGCCGGCGCCGGGTGCGGCGCGAAATAGTCAACGTCCGGTATCGGCGCGGCCTTGGTTACGACTGGCGACGGCGAAGCGGCCGGCCATAGCGGCGGCAACACCGGCCATTCGGCGGCGTAAGCCGGCGTTGCGAATATCCACGCCAACGCCACCCAACGCGGTAAATGAAACCGTACCGGCACTGCACGCCCCGCGCCTGTTGAAGTCTTTTTCGGACGCGAAAGATTTGAATCAAATTGTTTGCGCGTTTGTTTATGACCGCGCGCGATCGCGGATCAGCCTGAGCGGTTCGTAAAGCGAAATGGTGTACGAGGTACAAAAACGGCGATGGCCGCAACTACAACGCCGCCACCGCCGGCGCCGGTTTGGTCTTGCCCTGGCGCTCCGCTTTGAGGAGGTCGGCCACAAGAAACGCCAGATCGAGGGACTGCTCGGCGTTAAGCCGCGGATCACAGACCGTGTGGTAGCGATCGTTGAGGTCTTCCTCGCTGATCGCGCGCGCGCCGCCGGTACACTCGGTGACGTTCTGGCCCGTCATTTCCAGATGCACGCCGCCGGCAAAGGTGCCCTCGGCCGCATGCGCCTGAAAAAATGTCCGCACTTCCTTGAGGATTTGATCGAACGGCCGGGTCTTGTAGCCGGTCACCGATGTGACGGTGTTGCCGTGCATCGGATCGCACGACCAAACGACGTGCCGGCCCTCACGCTTCACGGCGCGAAGCAGCCGCGGCAAGTGCTCGGCGGTCTTGTCCGCACCCATGCGGCAGATCAGGGTAAGACGGCCGGGTTCGTTGTCCGGGTCGAGGATATCGATGAGTTTCAACAACTCATCGGGCTTCTGTGTCGGACCGGTCTTCAATCCAAGCGGATTTTTGACGCCGCGGCAGAACTCGACGTGCGCTTGGTCCGGCTGCCGGGTGCGGTCGCCAATCCACAGCATGTGGCCGCTGGTGCAGTACCAGTCGCCGGTCGTCGAATCGACGCGCGTGAAGGCCTGCTCATAGCCCAGCAGCAATGCCTCGTGGCTGGTGAAAAAATCTGTCGTGCGCATTTCCGGATGCACTTCCGGATCGATGCCGCAGGCGCGCATGAAGTTGAGCGCCTCGGTGAGATGACCGGCGAGTTCCTGGTAGCGTTTTGATTGCGGGCTATCTTTGACGAACGACAGCATCCACTGATGCGCGTTTGAAAGGTTAGCGTAGCCGCCGGTGGCAAATGCGCGGAGTAGGTTGAGCGTCGCCGCCGATTGCCGGTACGCCTCGAGTTGCCGGCGCGGTTCCGGTGTTCGCGCCTCGCGCGTGAACTCGGTCGCGTTAATGATATCGCCGCGATACGCCGGCAGTTCGACGCCGTCGCGCTTTTCGGTCGGCGACGAGCGCGGCTTGGCAAATTGGCCGGCAACGCGGCCGACTTTCACGACCGGCGAAGCCGCAGCGTAGGTCAGCACCACCGCCATTTGCAGAAACAGCCGGAAGAAATCGCGGATGTTGTTGGCGCCATGCTCGGCGAAGCTTTCCGCGCAGTCGCCGCCCTGAAGGAGGAAAGCCTGGCCGGCTGCAACCTGCGCCAAAGCGCGTTTGAGGTTGCGTGCCTCACCTGCAAAAACGAGTGGCGGAAAGCTTGCGAGTTGCGCCTCGACGTCGGCAAGAGCGTTGGCATCGGGATAGTCCGGCACCTGCAGGATCGGCTTCGAGCGCCAGGTATCCGGGCTCCATTTGGCCGCGTTGATCCGACTGGACATAACCGTTAGCTCCATTTCCGTCACCCTGAGGTGGGAAGCCATAAGCGCGGTCACGGGCGTCCTGGACGCGCCATGGCAAGCCTCGAAGGGCGACGGCCCCGGCGCCTCAGCGGCATCCTTCGAGGGCCGCTTTGCGGCCACCTCAGGATGACGGTTCAGGCACTCGCGGCGTTTTATACACAACGGCTCGTAGCCGCGACAGGGCCGACGAAGGTCGCCTACGCGATTTCGATCAACGCCGCGATTTTTTCGCGTACCTCATCCAGTAAATCGGGCTGAACACGTCCGGCCAAACTTGCGTTGCGTTCAGCCCACGAAAGACTGCGCACCTGGTCCGCGAGAACGACGCCGCTGACGCCGCCGCCACTCGGGATCGGCACCTCGAAAGGATAGCCCTTGATTTGGCTCGTAATTGGGCTGGCGAGACAGAGGCCCGCCCGCTGGTTATAGCCGCGGGGGCTGAGAACGATTGCTGGGCGGCGTCCGCGTTGCTCGCGTCCCTTTGTTGGATCGAGTTCGATCCAGATCAAATCGCCAGCGTCGGGACAATACGCGCTACCAGGCTTCCTTGCCGATGGGCGGCCCCCAGCCGAACTCCAGGTGCCGGTTTTCCTCGGTGATGCCATTGATTAGGTGCTCCAAATTATAGCGGCGCCTCCTCTTTGGCTTTGAGACCTTAACGACGAGGACGCCGTTTTCGGCCGTCATGTCCGCCCGTTTTCCCGCAATCGCTCCAATCTCTTCGGCAAATACCTTTGGAACACGCAGCGCGAGACTGTTGCCCCATCTCAAAAACTCGACCTTCATAATATTGTCTTTCCTCATGGAGGTTTCTACAATGTAGATACATCATAGTTCCCGATCAAGAGCGCCCGAGACAACCCAGTAAGCTACTCCGCAGCTTCCCGCGCATAGCTGGCGCTTTTCTGCCGCATCGTGACCAGCTCCTCGGCCGTCGTCGGGTGCAGCGCCATCGTGGCGTCGAAATCGGCCTTGGTGGCCCGCATTTTCACCGCGATGGCGGCGACCTGGACCATTTCCGCGGCCCCTTCACCGACAATGTGACAGCCAACCACGCGATCGGTCTGGCCGTCGACAACGAGCTTGAGCAGAACCGTCGTGTCGCGGCCTGACAAGGTCGCCTTCAGCGGCTTGAACATGGCGCGGTAGACATCGGTTCGCTGCAACCGTGCCCGCGCCTCCGCTTCGGTCAGGCCGACCGCTCCGACTTCCGGCTCGGAGAAGACCGCGGTCGGCACGTTGGTGTGGTCGACCGGCGTCGGCTTGCCGCCGAATACCGTATCGGCAAACGCGTGGCCCTCGCGAATGGCGACCGGCGTGAGATTGATGCGGTTGGTCACGTCGCCGATGGCGTAGATATTGGCGACGCTGGTGCGCGAGTATTCATCGACGGCGATGCCGCCATTTTTGGCAAGCGCAACGCCGACTTCGCTTAATCCCAGTTTGGCGACGTGAGGGGTCCGCCCGGTAGCGAACATCACGCAATCGGCGGGAAGCTGAGTGCCACTTGAAAGACGAGCATGCAAGCGAGTGCCGGTCCGCTCGATCGCCGCAACCTTGCAGCCGGTGAAAACGCGAATGCCGCGCTTTTCCATGTCGGTGCGCACGTGCTGGCGCACCTCATCGTCGAAGCCGCGCAGAATATTCTCGCCTCGGTAGATGACCGTCACGTGCGATCCGAGACCGGCGAAAATGCCAGCGAATTCCAGCGCGATATAGCCGCCGCCCTGGATCACCACATGCGGCGGTAGCGCAGGCAAATGAAACGCCTCGTTCGAGGAAATGGCGTGCTCAATGCCAGGAATCGGATCGCCATAGCTGGGCGCGCCGCCGGTGGCGATCAAGATATAGGCGGCCCGCACGCGCTTGCCGTCGGCCAACTGAACTGTATGAGCGTCGGTGACGACAGCGCGCGTCTTGACGATTGTCACGCGCGCACGTTCCAGCGTTGCAGTGTAGGCGCTTTCGAGCCGGGCAATTTCTTTGTCTTTGTTGACGATGAGGGCCGACCAGTTGAAGGTTGCTTGCGGCAGCGTCCAGCCGTAACCTTCGGCATCCTCGAATTCGGCGCGAAAACGCGACGCGTACACCAGAAGCTTTTTCGGTACGCAGCCGCGGATGACGCAGGTGCCGCCAACGCGATACTCCTCCGCCAGCATCACCCGCGCACCGTGCTGAGCGGCAATGCGCGCGGCGCGCACGCCACCCGAGCCGCCCCCGATGACAAAAAGATCGACGTCGTAGTCGGACATGCTGAGACGGTGCTCCGTGAAGATTAGGGGCGCTCGATCACGCGCACCCCGTCAGGCCCGGCGACAATAGCAGCCTGCGCAAGACCGATGAACAGACCGTGCTCCATCACGCCGGGAACCCTGCAGAGCCGAGCCGCAAGCGCTCGTGGATCGGGAATCCGTTGTAACTGGGCATCCAAAATCCAATGCCCGCCATCGGTCACGAAAATCTGACCGTTCTTTGCCTTCCGCAGCCCCACCGGTCCCGGACAGCCGGCTTCAGCATTTGCAGCTTCGACCGCGCGGCGCGTCGCGGCAGCGCCGAAGGGCGCGATTTCGATCGGTAGCGGGAAACGGCCTAGCATCGATACCCATTTGGATTCGTCGGCGATGACGACCATCTGGGCCGACGCCGACGCAACGATCTTCTCCCGCAACAAAGCGCCGCCGCCGCCCTTGATGAGCGTCAGGTCAGGCGCAATCTCGTCGGCGCCGTCCACGGTCAGATCGAGTTCGGGCGTCTCGTCCAGAGTGGTAAGCGATATGCCGGCCGCGGCCGCCTGCGCGCGGGTGGCTTCTGAAGTCGGGACCGCGACGAGATTGAGGCCCCCGCGCACGCGCTCGCCCAGCAACTCGACAAAATACCTGGCGGTCGAGCCGGTGCCGAGCCCAAGCCGCATACCGCCCTGCACCATGTCCAGCGCCCGGGCAGCGGCGGCGCGTTTTTGTGCCTCGGCGTCCATAAGCGGGTGTGTAGGGCAAAATCCGCTGGAAAGCGAATAAAGCCTCCCCACCAAGAGTGCTTGCGTGGCCGCAAATCGCCCGCTAGGCCAAATCATGCTGACTATCGTCTTCGATCTCGACGGCACGCTGGTCGATACCGCGCCAGACCTGATCGATACGCTCAACTTCACCCTGACCGAGCACAAACTGCCGGGGGTGCCCTACGACGAGGCTCGTCCGATGATCGGCGGCGGCGCGAGGGGCATGATTGAACGGGCGCTGGCTGCGGAGGCACGCGATTGTACGCCCGCCGCAGTGGACCGACTCTACACCTTCTTCGTCGCGCAT
The DNA here is from genome assembly GCA_049679485.1 of Xanthobacteraceae bacterium. Lineage (GTDB taxonomy): Bacteria > Pseudomonadota > Alphaproteobacteria > Rhizobiales > Xanthobacteraceae > BOG-931. The sequence continues at coordinate 1,962 of JBAUGC010000877.1, read as the reverse complement.
TACGCAGAACACATAGCCGATGGCTCGCGCATGTTCCCTCATGTGGAAGCTGCACTGGATCGCCTGGGTGAAGCAGGCCATCGGCTAGCCGTGTGCACCAACAAACTCGAATGGCTGTCGAAAAAGCTGTTGCGGACGCTCGGCCTCGCCGAGCGCTTCGCGACGATCTGCGGCCAGGATACGTTCGGCGTTCAAAAGCCCGATCCGCAGGCCTTTCGAGCGACGGCAAGACGCGCGGGCGGCAATCCCGAACGCGCCATCATGGTGGGCGATTCCATCACCGACATCCGTACCGCCCGAGCCGCCAACGTCCCGATTGTCGCCGTCGATTTCGGCTACAGCGACATTCCGGTCGCGTCGTTGCGGCCGGACCGCGTCATCAGTTCCTTCGCCGACCTGCCGGCGGTTATTGACGGTCTCGCCTTTGTGAAAAATACGATGGACGGTCAGGGCTTTATCAGGCAGAAAGCCTGACTATATGTGTTACGATTTTCGTATGCCTGTGTAGCTCATATGGAGCTTTGGGCACTGAAACGCCTGCCGACGGACAGCGTGGAGGTGGAACCCGTGAAACCTTTGGATTTTGATAGCGCGCTTGATGGCGCTGCGCAGCGGCCGCTGCTGGTGGACCCGTTCGGCCGGGAAATCAGCTATTTGCGCGTCTCGGTGACCGACCGCTGCGACTTCCGCTGTGTGTACTGCATGGCGGAGCACATGACCTTCCTGCCGAAGGCCGAATTGCTCACCCTCGAAGAGCTCGACCGGTTGTGCTCGGCCTTCGTCGCGCGCGGCGTGCGCAAGCTTCGTCTTACCGGTGGCGAACCTTTGGTGCGGCGCGGCATCATGACCCTTTTCTCCTCGCTGTCGCGCCATCTCGAAGCCGGGCGCCTCGACGAGATCACGCTGACCACCAATGGCTCGCAGCTTGAAAAATATGCGGCGGAGCTAAAGGCGCGCGGCGTGCGCCGCATCAACGTCTCGCTCGATACACTCGACCCCGAGAAATTCGGCGCCATCACGCGCTGGGGCACGCTGCCGCTGGTGCTTGCAGGGATCGATGCCGCGCAATCGGCGGGCCTCAAGATCAAGATCAATACAGTGGCGCTCAAGGGCGTGAACGAGGACGAATTCCTGCGCTTGATCGAATGGGCGCACGGCCGCGGCATGGATCTGACGCTGATCGAAGTGATGCCGCTCGGCGAGATCGGCCGGCTCGACCAGTATCTGCCGCTGTCGATGGTGCGCGCGCGTCTCGGCGAACGCTTCTCGCTCGAGGACCTCGATTATCGCACCGGCGGACCGGCTCGCTATGTGCGGGTCGCCGAGACCGGCGGCCGGCTCGGCTTCATCACGCCGCTGACCCATAATTTCTGCGAATCGTGCAATCGCGTGCGCGTTTCCTGCACCGGCACGCTCTATATGTGCCTCGGCCAAGCGGACGCTGCCGATCTGCGCAAGCCGCTGCGCGCCTCCGAAGGCAACGATCTCCTCCACGCCGCTATCGACGAGGCGATTTCCCGCAAGCCCAAAGGCCACGATTTCATCATCGATCGCCGGCACCAGCGCCCCGCGCTCGCGCGCCACATGAGCGTCACGGGCGGCTAGCACGGCGGCAGACTGTGCGGTGAGGTGTCGCTTCGCGTACCAGGCTACGACAGGCCGAGCACCGTCGCTGCTGCTTTGAATTCGGCAAAGCGAAGCGCACGGCGTTCAAGTGCCGCATCGTCAGCGCCCCATCGCTCGATATTCCAATCCTCATCGACGTGCGCCGCCTGCCATGCTTCCTCAGCCGTTAGACGGCCGCGTGCCAGTGCGAGGGCGATGAGCGCCGAACCGGTGAGCGTCGTCGCGGCATGGATACCGCCAAGCCGCCACGGATCGTCGGGGATCTCGGCTCGCGCGGCCGCCAGCGCGGCTTCCGATTGCGGAACGTGAATGACGCCTTCGCCTACGGCAAAGTGC
>JBAUGC010000876.1:0-1578 GCA_049679485.1 Xanthobacteraceae bacterium | reverse complement strand
GGTCTAGGAAGTCCGTTACCGCGCCGGGCGCCGGCGCAACTCGTAAGCGAACCATACCGCAAGCGCGGGAAATGCGACCGCGGTGCCGAGGAAAATCGGCACCGCGCCGGCGCGATCGATGACGAGCGCGCCGATCGCAACGCCGGCTGTCTGTCCGAGATAGAGCGCGGACGAGAAGATCGACACGGCGGTGCCGCGCGCCTGCGGCGTCATCTGCGTGGCGATGGTCTGCAACGTGTTGTGGAACATGTAGAAGCCGAGCCCAATCGCGGTGACCGCGATCGGCGCCAGCCACCACACCGATTGGATCGCGAGCACGACGTAAGCGGCGGCGATCACGAGTCCGCCGGCGACGGGAAGAGCGAACTGCCCCATCCGGTTCATGAACAACCGCACCAGACCGGAATAGATCAGTCCACCGACGCCGAAGAATGCGACGGTAATGCCGATAAGCGTGTAGCTCAGCCCGAAACGAAGGTGCAGGCTCGCGCCGATGTAGGCGAATGCACCCCATGCCAGTCCGCCTTCGATGAACCCGACCGCGATGATGATGCGCGCGAACGGATTGGACAGCACCGCGGAGTAGTTGCCGACGAAGCTTCGCGAGTCGACCGATTTGCCGGATGCGCGGGTCTGCGGATTGATGATGAGTTCGATTACGAGACCCGCCGCCGCGATCGCGAACATGCCACCGAGCGCGAAGAACACGTTGCGCCAGCCAAACAGATCACCGAGCACACCGCCGGCGGCCTGTCCGAACAACTGGCCGAAAATGTAACCGGAGGCGTAGCGCGCGAGCAGCGGCTGCAGCCGATCGGCGGGTGTCACGTCGCCGAGATACGCCATCGAGACCGGGATCACCCAGCCGGCCGCCGCGCCGGTCGCGAGGCGCGCAAGGGCGAGTTGCGGCAGTGTCGATACGGTGCCGCAGAGTGCGACCAGCACGGCGGCAAGCACGCTGATGATGGCGACGGTGCGATATTTCCCGAAGCGATCGGCCACCGGCCCGACCACGAACTGAATCGTGCCGTGGGTGACGGCGTAAGCAGTGACCACGATGGCGGCGACGCCCACGGTGGTCTGAAAATCGGTTGCGATTTGCGGCAGCAGCGAATCGGTGACGCGCACCTGCGCCTGGGCGGCAAAGCCCGCCGCCGCCAACAGCAGGATCGAGCGCGTCGGAACTTTCTGCGCCGAAGTGGGAGCGGTTTGGAGCGGGGACAGCACGGCGCGGAGCAACTCTCAAGCCAGGCGGGTGGGCCGGAGCGGCGCGGGAACACTGGCGTTGACACTGCGCGCGGCGCGGGTTTCTTAGGGCACCATCGCGCCAGTGGAAACCCGTTTTCTGGAATGACCGCCTTGCAGCGAGCGACCGTGCGGCGGGAAGCAATGCCATGACGATTGACAAGACCTATCAGCCCGCCGCGGTCGAAGGCCGCATTTACGCCGCCTGGGAGGCGGCCGGCGCCTTCCGCGCCGGACGGCCCGAACGCGCCAAGGCCGAGCCTTATTGCATCGTCATTCCGCCGCCGAATGTGACCGGGTCGCTGCACATGGGGCATGCGCTCAACAATACCT
>JBAUGC010000875.1:0-2522 GCA_049679485.1 Xanthobacteraceae bacterium | reverse complement strand
CGGGTCGGTTAGCATCCCGGAGAACGAAATACGGAGGCCGAACGCGCCATGCAGCCCGATTGATGGGGCCCTCTACAGATAAAGCCGTCGAACCTTCCACCTACCGGTATGCCTTGCGCAATGGACCTCAGTTTGCGGCGCTGCCTAGAGACGGATGTTGACGTGTTCGCAGCACCGTCTGTCCTAACCCAACTTCCGGCGTGGGCGACTGATTTTTCAGTCGGGCGACCTCACGAGGATATCTAAGTCATTGAAAATGCCTGAGGCGTGTGGAAGGCGGCGTGCGCGGTTTCAAAATAGTGACTAAAATATTCTTCTTATTCCTTGCATTCGCGGCGCTTCTATGATTGTTAGTGGGTTATGTACATCCGCAAGTCGATTCGGGGGTACAAGGGCAAGACGTACACCAATTATGTGCTGGTGGAGTCCGTCCACACCGCCAAAGGCCCGCGCCAGAAGACGGTCTGCTCGCTCGGCGACCTGAGCCCGCGACCGCGCGCGGAATGGCTCAAGCTCGCGCGCAAAATCGAAGATGCGCTCATCGGCCAAGACGATCTGCTCGACGCCGCTGATGGCGAAGTCGCCGACATTGTCCGGCGGGTGCGGGCAAGACGCGCCGACCGCGGCGAGGTTACGCCGGCGCCGTCGTTGTCGCGGACGGCCCCTGGGGCGTTCATCAAGGTCGATCCCTCGCGCGTCGCCACCGAGCGCCACCGTGAAGCCGGCCCGGTCCACGTCGGCCATCAGTTCTGGCAGCGCCTCGGCCTCGACCGCATTCTGCGCGACTGCGGACTGTCCGCCACCGGGCAACGGCTGGCCTGTGCGATGGCGCTCAATCGCTTGATCGCGCCGTGCTCCGAACACGCCATGCCGGATTGGATCCGGCGCACCGCACTCGCCGACATTCTCGGCGTCGACTTCGGTGGGTTGACGGAAGACCCGCTCTACGGGGTGCTCGACAAGCTTTATCCGCACCGCGCCGCCATTGAGGCGGCGCTGGTTGCGCGTGAGCGCAGCCTGTTCAATCTCGACGCAACGATCTATCTCTACGATCTCACCTCGACCTACTTCGAGGGCGAGTGTGCCCGCAACGGCAAGGCCAAGCGCGGCTACTCACGCGATCACCGCGCCGACTGCAAGCAGGTCGTGGTTGGCCTCGTGGTTAGCCGGGAGGGCTTTCCGATCACCCACGAGGTGTTCGCCGGCAACACCCAGGACCGCACGACGCTTGCCGCCATGCTCGATCGCCTCGCCGAGCGCGCCGGCCTGCGGCAAGGCGCAACCGTGGTGGTCGACCGCGGCATGGCCTTCGACGACAACCTCGCCGAGATCACGGACCGCAAGCTGCACTATGTCGTCGCCAGCCGCCAGCCCGAGCGTGACCGCTGGCTGGCCGACCTCGAGGACACCGACGGCTTCGCCCCGGTGCTGCGCCAGCCTTCGCCGCTCAACCCGGCACAGAAGAAGACCACGATCGAGGTCAAGACCCGCGTCGACGGCGGAAAGACCTACGCGCTATGCCGCAGCGAGCAGCGCATCGCCAAGGACCGCGCCATCCGCACCAAGCAGGAAGGGCGGCTGCGCGCGGATCTCGACAGGCTCGCCAAGCGCGTCGCCGAGAAAAACCTGGTCAAGGCCGAGAAAGTCAACCAGGCGATCGGACGCTTGAAGGAGCGCTACCCCCGCGTCGCGCGCTACTTCGATCTCTCCTACGACGCGCAGACCGCGACCCTCCAAGCACAGTTCAATGCCGACAAGCATGCCAAGGCCGAACGGCTCGATGGCTGCTATCTGATCAAGACCGATCGCAACGATCTCTCAGGCGACGAACTCTGGCGCATCTACATCCTGCTGACCCGCGCCGAGAACGCCTTTCGCGATATGAAATCGCCGCTCGCCGAGCGGCCGATCTTCCATCACACCGAGCGCCGCACCGAAGCCCACATCTTTCTCTGCGTGCTCGCCTACCATCTGTTGATCGCCATCGAGAGGACTTTGCTCGACCAGGGCATCCATTCCTCCTGGCCGACCGTGCGCGACACTCTCAAGAGCCACCAAATCTGCACCATCGTCCTGCCAGCCGACAACGGCTCCTGCCTGCGCATCCGCAAGGCCGCAACCCCGGAGCCCGACGTCCTCGATCTCTACCGCTCCCTCGACCTCTCACCGCGCATCATGAAGCCGCAACAGACATGGACCCCAGTCCATAGTGACTAACAAATGCCCTAACTTATTGAAATAAAAGTACTCTGCTTAGAAAAGTACGGAAGCTGGGCTAGGTCCACTTCCCTGCCCAATTGAAGCGTCCAAGGCCGCGATCTGCAACGGCGGGCCTACGTCGATCCCAGAAATGGAATCGGCCGCGACGAAGCCCCGCTTCCGGCCGACCTCGCGCGTTCACCGGTCGATTGCGGGACTCTAGCCCCTCGACGGTTTCGAGCCGTATCGGCCCCGTCACGCGCCGGCCGGCCTCTGACGCCAGTGATTATTGTATGGCGTTTTCATGACGATCCATGCCAACC
>JBAUGC010000874.1:0-5249 GCA_049679485.1 Xanthobacteraceae bacterium | reverse complement strand
GCACCGTCAGGCCGTCGAGCACCGCAAGATATTGTCCGCGCAGATCGCCGGAATGAACCGGCTGGTAATTCTCATCCGAGGGCGTCTGGCCGGCGATGTAAATCAGCCTCGACGGCTTCTCGATCGTCAGGACGCGCGTGTAGTTGGGATGCTTAAACAGGCCCGGAGGATTTATATATTTTCGCGGCATGACGTTTCCCTTCGACGCGCGCCAATCACCAAAACTGATCGCGCCGGACCATAACATCGACTAGGCTGCGCGCAGAGGCAGATCGCCACGCAAAGACACCAGGAGCTCGAGGAATGAACGACTCGTCCGCATATGTGCCGCCGACAGTCTGGACATGGAACAAGGAAAGTGGCGGCCGGTTCGCGAGCATCAATCGCCCGATCGCGGGACCGTCCCATGACAAAGAGCTGCCGGTCGGGCGCCACCCCTTGCAGCTTTATTCGCTGGCTACGCCGAACGGCGTCAAGGTCACAGTGATGCTGGAGGAGCTGCTGGCGCTCGGCCATCACGGCGCCGAGTACGACGCCTGGCCGATCCGGATCTTGGAGGGCGATCAATTCGGCAGCGGGTTCGTCGCCGTCAATCCAAACTCGAAAATCCCGGCGCTCATGGACCGCAGCGGACCAAAGCCGATCCGGGTATTCGAGTCCGGGGCGATTTTGCTCTACCTCGCCGAGAAGTTCGGGGCGTTGCTGCCGGCCAGTGCGCCGACGCGCGCCGAATGCCTGTCGTGGCTGTTTTGGCAGATGGGCAGCGCACCGTACCTTGGCGGCGGCTTCGGTCACTTCTACGCCTACGCGCCGATCAAGATCGAGTACGCCATCGATCGCTTTGCCATGGAGGTGAAACGCCAGCTCGATGTTCTCGACCGGCGGCTGGCGCGGTCGGAGTATCTGGCCGGGCCCGACTATACGATTGCCGATATCGCCGTCTGGCCCTGGTATGGCGGCCTGGCGAAGGGCCTGCTCTACGGCGCGGGCGAATTCCTGCAGGTGCAGGACTACGCCAATGTCCAGCGCTGGACCGACGCGATCGGCAAGCGCCCCGCCGTGCAGCGTGGGCGCAAGGTCAACTGCACCTGGGGCGAACCTTCAGATCAATTGCACGAACGCCACGACGCCAGCGATTTCGAAACCAAGACCCAGGACAAGGTCGCGGATGTCAAAACTTAGGCCAGCGCCCGAATCGGGGCGCTTCTTTCGCCGACCAACACACTCACGCACTCACACCGACAGCCCGCGGCAAAGATCGAGGATGACGCGTTCTCTCCCGATCAGAATTGGTTATATTGCTCAATCACCGCACCAAAATCCGGAAAGCGAAGAATGAAATTGAGAGACAGCAAAAAACCGATGAGACAAAATATCATGATTGCGAGCAGATTGGGATTTGTAATCACCGAAACGAGCCGAGACCGGGCACGCTCGATTCTTTGATTTCGGCGGCGCGCGTCGAAGAGTGTATTTGCGCTTCTCATGGCTACCTCCATGCCCAGCGATGCACCTCCAGCCTGCGCCGCACCGCAGCAGGCGATGTGACCCGGCAACACGCCTTGATGTTTTTCCGGCGTGTTGCGCTACGCGCATCCTTTGCCGGTTTACGGCGGCAAGATTTTCCGACGTATCGCTGAGTCGCAAACCCCGACGCGAGCGGCCAGTTCCGGGCAAGCGCGGTGGAATTGTTTCTGGTTAGTAAGGGCTTTCGCCATTAGCTAGGATTGCGCCCAAGATAGTCGCGCAATGTTGAGAGTTGTCACGCACCCTGCCGCGTTATGTCGGCGACACAAGACCCGATTGGCAGTGCAACTTTCGGCGTCCAGGGCATCATGCCGACGCCGGCAACGTCACGGCGGGTCGGCAAGCGCAAGCTTGACGATAAGCGCGACACTGAAAACGCTCGGACGGAATCCGATCAAGCCTCACCATCGCCGCTCCCGTCCGGCACCGGCCGATTAGTAGACAAGGCGGTTTAGCGTGCGGCATTTGTACCTTTCCTGTCCCTCCCAACGCCGCTCATGCGAGGCGTTCGGTAAGCGCCGCTACAGTGGCGCGATTAGCACCTTGCGCGGCGATTGGGAGAAATCGATAGCCACAAATAAAATCTTCAACTGTGACGGCCCAACCGACCGGCGCGGGCAATAGCAGACGCCAGGAAATCGGCCACGCTGCTGGTTCAATCTGCAAGACGGAGACTGTCTTGCGAGCTTCCACCTTCTTTTCTTGAGCGGCCGTCAAACCTTTTCAATTTTGCTTCTTCCGCCGCCAGCAGGCGAATAAGCCTACGCCGCTGCTTCCAGAATCTCTCAATCGCCAACTGGCGTCGGTATTGCTCGATTTTGAGTTCCGCAATACGTCGGTCGGTCATGGTGCGCCTGGATTCGTCGGCTCCACATCCCGGAGGAAGCCCGCCAAGCGTACTGCCCGCTAGCTAAACGTTTGATGTCTGCCGCATTACGTTTCATTCATGAAGGTCGTACAGCGGCAGCATCGGCAACCGTCGTTGCGGTTATTCAGGCAGGAAAACGGTCAAGGGTGGTTCGGCGCCGATTCCGACCCGGCTGCGGTGCGAAGGACGGCAGAGAATAAAAATGCAGAAATTCGAATTCGCGCGCCCGCTTACGATTGGCTTCGGGGACACAACCAGACAGTGTCGCTGCATGTGTTGCTTGGCGAGATTTCGAGTTTCTTCGCCGAATTTGCATAGCGCGGACATTGGCTTTTACACAGAAAGCCGAACGGCAATGAGCCTGGTTGGACCAAGGGAACCAGTCGACCTGCGTCAGCGATCGTGAGCCTGCGCCGGATCCGTACGGAAATTTGGGGGTTTACGAGTCTCGCATTTCCGGTATTCGGCATGCCAAAGACAACATGCCAAGACAATTTGTCTAGGGTTGGAGCACCCCTCAATATACATTCGGCGCGTGGCCCTCACTTGCCGACCAATGGCGCCATGGGGGGAGAGTCATGCTGGGGTATACGCGACGGCATCTGTTCATGGCATTAGCCGTGACCGTCTGTGTTGTGGGCATCGTCTGGCTCGCACTGGCGATCTTGATTCCCGCACCACCGTCAAAGATTACGATCGCTGGATCTTTCAAAGGCGGTCACTACCAGTCACTCGCCCTTCGTTACAAGGCCGTCCTCGCGCGGGCCCACGTAGCGGTAGACGTGCGCACGACCGGCGGCGCCATGGAAAACCTCAGGCTTCTGAACGATCCCAATTCCGGAATTCAAATCGCCTTCGTGCAGGGCGGTGTCGCGAACGACGATCAAGCGCCCGACCTGCTGTCGTTGGGGCGCATCGACTACCAGGTTTTCTGGCTGTTTTATCACGCCGACGAAACGTTGAGCGATCTGACCGAGCTCAGAGGCAAGCGTATCGCGGTGGGGCCGCTCGGCAGCGGGACGCGAATCGTGTCGCAAAAGATTCTCGAAGTCGGCGGTGTCACGTCCGAAAATACGACACTGGTAAACCTCACTCCGCAGCGCGCGGCCGAGGCGCTGAGCGACGGATCGATCGATGCGGTGTTTCTCAACTTTTCGCCCGATTCGCCGATCCTCGATGGGCTGCTGAAGAACCCAAAATTCCGTCCCATGAGCTTTTCAGACGCGGAGGCTCTTACCCGCATTTTTCCCTTCCTGGTCCGATTGGTGATGCCGCGGGGCGTGATCGATTACCAGAACAAGGTTCCGGCTGCCGACGTGATCCTGATCGCGACCACCAACGCTGTGCTGGTGCGCAAGGAAATTCATCCGGCAATCATCGACCTGCTGGCACAGACGATTATGGAGGTGCACAGTTCGCCGGGAATCTTTCAACGGATCGGTGAATTCCCGACTCAAGCCGATCCGGAATATCCGATGGCGGAGGAAGCTCGGGATTTTTACAGAAACGGCCCGTCGCTGCTTAACCGCTACCTGCCCTTCTGGATCACCAACTACGTGAAGCGGGGTATTGCGCTGCTCGTCGCGGTCATAGCGATTATCATCCCGATGTTCAGCTATGGGCCGAACCTTTATCGTTGGCTGGTGCAATATCGCATGCGCGCCCTGTACCGCCGCCTCAGGGTGATCGAAGCAACCTTGCAAACCGCCGCGACCGCACCGGAGATCGCGGCACTCGAAGGCGAGGTCGAGAGCCTCGACCGGGCGATCCATGGTCTCGGCGTGCCGGTGAAACACTCGGACTTGTATTTCACGTTGAAATCCCACCTCAACCTCGTGCGCATCCGCGTCGGCTCGCGCCACACCGAATTGCGCGGCAAAAGGACCACCGCCAGCCTGGTGCGTTAGGCGTCGGTGCCAAACCGCCGTGTCAGAATTTCTCCGGAACGAATTTTCGCCCCGTCAATGACTTCTGGTCGTCGTATTTGGTTCGAGTGGATCGCCTTGGTAATTTGACCTTGGGTCGCGACACTTTCTTATAAGGAATGAGTTCGAGGATCTGGGCGATGCAATTCAGGCGTGCCCGCCTTTTGTCATCCGATCTCACGATATGCCAAGGCGCATAGTCAACGTCGCTGGCCTGCAGCATGGCATCGCGCGCTCGCGAATAATCGTACCAGCGCTCGAACGATTCCAGGTCCATGGGACTCAGCTTCCACTGGCGAAGCGGATCGTTGATGCGGGCGAGAAAGCGCCGCTCCTGTTCTTCTTGTCCCACCTCCAGCCAGAATTTAATTAGAATGATGCCCGCGTCGGTTATGTATTTCTCGACTTCCGGACAGACGCTCAAAAAGCGCTCCACGTCCTTGGCGCCGGCAAATCCCATCACGTTTTCAACGCCCGCCCGGTTGTACCAGCTCCGGTCGAAAATGACGATTTCGCCAGCAGCGGGAAACTGCTCGACGTAGCGCTGGATATACATCTGCGTCTTTTCGCGATCGGACGGGGCCGGCAGCGCCACGACCCTGAAGACGCGCGGGCTCACTCTTTCGGTTATGGCTTTGATCGTGCCACCCTTGCCGGCAGCGTCGCGGCCTTCGAACAGGATAATCGCCCGAAGTCCCTTCGCTTTCACCCAATTCTGCACGTAACAAAGCTCGACTTGCAGCTTGCGCAGCTCCTTCTCATAGAGCTTTCGCTTCATCTTGCCGTTGTCGGCGTCTTTGACCCGCGTCATGTGACTTAGCTCCCGAAAATGACGCGCCGGAAGCGGCTCATGGCGACAGCGAAGTACACTGAGCCAATGATCAGCATTGCCAGCAGCGGACGCCAGACCAGCGAAATATCGGCGCCAC
>JBAUGC010000873.1:0-2020 GCA_049679485.1 Xanthobacteraceae bacterium | reverse complement strand
TCCCATCATCGACTCAGCTCCTGCCTCTCAACAGGACTGAATCAGTGAGCTTTCACCGTTTCAATCGGTAAGTTTTTCAACACAATCGGCCAATAGCGGAATTCCACCCAACGTCAGGCACAAAATTGTGCCTTCTTGGCCGTTGGGATAAAATCGCCATCCTATTCACGCAACCAATCACAACAGGAGATTCTGATGAACGCGGAAACCCCGAAACCGGCAGTTGAGGACTTAATAGCCAAAGTCGTTGGCGGAAAAGCGCTGGACGCTTTCGACCGGTATTATGCCGACGATGTGACCATGCAGGAAAATGAACAGCCGCCCCGAGTCGGCAAGGCAGCCTGCCGCGCTTTTGAGGCGGACTTTCTTTCTAAAATCAAAGCGGTGCGGACATACGTTTGCGACGGCTACGTGATTTCGGGCAACAAGGCTTTCATTGTTTACCGCATCGATGCCGATCATGCCGACTGGGGCACAATGAAGATGAGCGAAGTCGCCCTTCAAGAGTGGTCAAACGGAAAAGTGGTGCGCGAGAAATTCGTCTACTGAGCAATAGAGCGACGCAACGACGTCGCCTAATGGAATGGTCCGGCCGTGCTCCTGCCCCGCCAGCGATCGAAGCTGGCAAGGGGCGCCGAAGACAAGGAGCACGCCATGTCTCAGACACTCAACACTGCGATCGCCGTGGTTGGTATCGATATCGGCAAGAACTCATTCCACGTTGTTGGTCTCGATCAGCGCGGCGCGATGGTGCTGCGGCAGAAGTGGTCGCGTGGCCAGGTGGAAGCACGATTTGCAAATATGCCGCCGTGCCTGATCGGCATGGAAGCTTTCGTCGGCGCGCATCATCTCAGTCGGCGGCTTAAGCCGCTTGGTCACGATGCTCGGTTGATGCCGGCGAAGTATGTACGGCCGTACTCGAAGGGACAGAAGAACGACTTCCGTGATGCGGAGGCGATCGCCGAAGCAGTGCAGCGCCCAACGATGAAGTTCGTGGCGACAAAGACCGCCGAACAGCTCGACCTGCAGGCGCTGCACCGGGTGCGGGAGCGCTTGGTCAGTCAGCGCACCGGCATCATCAATCAGATTCGCGCCTTCCTGCTGGAACGCGGCGTTGTGGTGCGGCAGGGATCACGGTTCTTGCGCGCAGAGCTGCCGCGCATCCTGGCTACACCGCCCGATGTCCTGTCACCCCGTATGGTCCGCGTCATCGGGGGCTTGGCCGAGGACTGGCGCCGGCTCGATGAGCGGATCGATCACTTGTCCGAGGAGATCACCGCTCTTGCGCACCAGGACGCTGGTTGCGAGCGACTGATGAGCGTCCCTGGCATCGGGCCGATCATCTCCAGCGCGATGGTGGCCGCCATCGGCACTGGAGATGTGTTCTCCAAAGGTCGTGATTTTGCCGCCTGGCTCGGGCTAGTCCCCAAACAAATCTCGACCGGCGACCGCACGATACTCGGCAAGATATCGAAGCGCGGCAATCGGTACCTGCGGGTTCTGTTCGTGCAGGCGGCGTGGGTCGTGCTGATCAAGCCAAAGAGCTGGGAGCGCCACGGGCTCAAGGCCTGGATCGAGGCCGCCAAGAAGCGGCTGCATCGCAACGTGCTGGCGATTGCACTCGCCAACAAGCTGGCGCGTATCGCCTGGAGCGTTCTGGCTCACGGTCGCAACTTCGAGACGAGGACGAGTGTGACCGCGGCCCAGTCAGCCTGATTGTCATTCCGACCAGCGACTGCGCGAGATGAGGAGCCCGCGATGACCTAGCCGGATCGATACACCTGACCTGCCGAGGTCTGCGAGAGGATGAAACGAGATGGAGGATCGGTCTTCCCGGCGCTTGCGAACACTGGTGACCCAACTGGCCCTGTCGAGGTCTGTCGCATAATGAGATCGCATGCGCGCTGATATCCATGATGGCCCGGAGAAACCTCTCCAACCAAAGGCCGGATACATTGATGCAAGACCGCAATCAAACAACTCGACGAAGACTCTTGCAACGCACGGCCGGACCATACAT
>JBAUGC010000872.1:0-5919 GCA_049679485.1 Xanthobacteraceae bacterium | reverse complement strand
GCGACGAGCGGGCCGAGGAAGGCGCTGCGCTCGCAAGCCGGGCGCCGCTCGATTTACGGGTCAATATGCTCAAAGCCGAGCGTGACGAAACTTTGCCCAAGCTCGCCCATCTCAACGCCCAGCCGACGCGGTGGTCGCCGCTCGGCTTGCGCATTCGGCTTTCGGCGGACGCCAGAAGCCCGGCGATTCATGCCGAGCCCGCATTTCTCAAAGGTGCGATTGAAATCCAGGACGAGGGTTCTCAGCTCGCCGCGCTGTTTGCCGGCGCCAAGCCCGGCGAGCAAATTGTGGACCTCGCAGCCGGCGCCGGCGGCAAGACCCTGGCGTTGGCGGCTGCCATGGAGAACCGCGGCCAGATCTACGCAACCGACATCGACAAGCGGCAGCTTGCGCCGTTGCATGAACGTCTTGCGCGCGCCGGCGCACTTAACATCCAGGTGCGCACGCCGCGCGGCGACGCCGATGTGATCGCGGATCTTGCGGGCCGCTTCGATCTCGCGCTGATCGATGCGCCGTGCACTGGAACCGGAGCCTGGCGTCGCAACCCGGACGCCAAGTGGCGGGTACGGCCGGGCGGGTTGGCGCAGCGCATCACGCAGCAGGCCGCTTTGCTCGATCGCGCCGCCGGCCTCGTGAAACCGGGGGGGCGTATCGCCTATGTCACCTGCTCGGTACTGGCGGAAGAGAACGACGATCAGGTGCAGGCCTTCCTCGGCCGGAACGCCAATTTTTCCGTGGAAAAGCCCGGCGATGTGGCGCAGGTGCTGGGCGAGCGCGCCTATCTTTTTAACCGTGCGGCGCTTATCTCAGACGCAGGATTGCTGATGACGCCGCGCCGGACCGATACCGACGGGTTTTTCGTCAGCGTGTTACGGCGCTCCGCATGATCTCTGTTGCCAAAGCCCGACACGCCGAGGAGGTGCCGCAGGAACCTGCTACGGCGTCGCACGACAAGATTCTCATTGTGGATTTCGGCTCGCAGGTGACCCAGCTCATCGCGCGGCGGGTGCGCGAGGAGAAGGTCTATTGCGAGATCGTGCCGTATCAGAAAGCTGAAGTGGCGCTGCGCGAGATGAAACCGAAGGGAATAATCCTCTCCGGCGGACCGGCTTCCGTGCTCGACAACGATGCGCCGCTCGCGCCAATGGCGATCTATCAGGCCGGCGTGCCGGTGCTTGGCATCTGCTACGGCGAGCAGGCGATGGCGCATCAGCTCGGCGGCAGGGTCGAGGCTGGTCATCATCGCGAGTTCGGCCGCGCCGAGGTCGAGCTGACCAAGCCGTCAGCACTCACTGAAGGCGTGTGGCAGGTCGGAGAGCGTTATCCGGTGTGGATGAGTCACGGCGACCGCGTCACCCGGCTGCCGGACGGCTTTGCCGCGATCGGAACATCGGCCAACGCGCCCATCGCCATGATCGGCGACGAGAAGCGAAAGTTCTACGCCACGCAGTTCCACCTTGAAGTGATGCACACGCCGCACGGCGCCGCCATCCTGCGCAACTTCGTCCGCAACATCGCCGGCTGTACCGGCGACTGGACGATGCGCGCATTCAAGGATGAGGCGATCGAAAAAATCCGCCGCCAGGTCGGCAAGGGCAGGGTGATCTGCGGGCTCTCAGGCGGTGTCGATTCCGCCGTCGCCGCGGTTCTGATCCACGAGGCGATCGGCGATCAGCTCACCTGCGTTTTTGTCGATCACGGACTTCTCCGGCTCGGCGAAGGCGAAAAGGTCGTCGCGCTGTTTCGCGGCCACTACAATATCCCGCTCGTGCACGTCGACGCCGCCAATGACTTTCTGCAGGCGCTGGACGGCGTCGACGAACCGGAACTCAAGCGCAAGATTATCGGCAAATTATTCATCGACGTGTTCGAAGCCGAGGCGAAAAAAATCGCAAATGACGGCAAAGGATTGGCCGAGTTTCTGGCGCAGGGCACGCTTTATCCCGACGTGATCGAGAGCGTGTCGTTCACCGGCGGACCGTCGGTGACCATCAAGTCGCATCACAATGTCGGCGGTTTGCCCGAGCGCATGAACATGCGGCTGGTCGAGCCGCTGCGCGAACTGTTCAAGGATGAAGTCCGCGCCTTGGGCCGCGAGCTTGACCTGCCCGATGCTTTCGTCGGCCGCCATCCGTTCCCCGGCCCGGGGCTGGCGATCCGTTGTCCAGGGCCGATCACACGCGAAAAACTCGACATTCTCCGCGTTGCCGACGAGATCTTCATTGAAGAGATCCGCCGCGTCGGACTTTACGACGACATCTGGCAGGCTTTCGCGGTGCTGTTGCCGGTGCGCACCGTCGGCGTCATGGGCGACTTCCGCACTTACGATTTTGTGGTCGGCCTGCGCGCGGTCACTTCGACCGACGGCATGACCGCCGATTTCTATCCGTTCGACATGAATTTTCTCGGCACCGTCGCGACCCGCATCGTCAACGAGGTCAAAGGCGTCAATCGTGTTGTTTACGACGTAACATCGAAGCCGCCGGGAACGATCGAGTGGGAATGAAGGGCAGCGGCGACGATAAATTCTATATATAATTCAATAACTTATGAACGATTGGGACGATCGGCGATACATCGTTAGTCTCGCGGCAAGATCTCATAACTTATTGAACTACAAAGGGAATGGGTAATGCGTCAAGCAGGTTTGAGCTATCAACAACCTGATAAGTTGACGGTATTTCTAACGGTCTTTTTTGAAATGCACATCGGTCGAAACCAAAAGACCGTCAGGTAGAGCGCATTGCGCTGACGGTCTTTTCCTGACCGGTAAGTTCCAGAAACTGTATTGGAGGAGGTGAATTCTGGCCTGTTCGGCGCGGTTTTTACGACTGAAAGGACAGTCGCCGAGCGCAGTCACGAAAAGAGCCGTGCTGTAGCTCAGCTCTTGAAATGGCCGGGTGTTGGCCGTACATTTAAGGCAGGAGAATTGCCATGGCAAACGTCGCCTCGAAATCGGCCCGCGCTCGCACCCGCGCCAAGCGCCTCGAGGCGCGGGTGACGGCGGAGCAGAAGACGCTTATCGAACATGCCGCTGCCCTTCAGGGGCGGACGGTTACGGACTTCGTGCTGACCAGCGTTCAGGACGCCGCCCGGCGGGCGATCGAGGAACATCAGCAGCTTGAGCTCTCGGTCCGCGACAGCCAGGTATTTGTCGATGCGCTGTTGAACCCGAAGCCCGTCAACGATCGCCTGCGCGACACGGTGCGCCGCTATCGCGAAGCCACCGGCGTATAGCCGGTGCCGGGTGCTTCCGAGGGACCGCTTCGGGTCGAGGCTCTCGGTCCGCACCACGATCGCAGCTCATTCGCCAGTGGCGTCGAACCGCTCGACCGATATTTCCGAAGTCAGGCCGGGCAGGACGCTCGCAAGAACATGGCGGCGCCGTTCGTGCTCGTACTGCCGGACGGCGCCATCGGCGGCTACTACACGCTTTCAGCGACCGGCGTGAAGCTCACCGAGTTTCCGGTCGACATCACGCGCAAACTTCCCAGGTATCCGCTTGTTCCGGCGACGTTCTTGGGCCGGCTTGCTGTCGACCAAACCTATCAAGGACGAGGCTACGGCCACTTCCTGCTTGCCGACGCTCTGTTTCGTGCAGTCCGTAGCGAGATCGCATCGTTCGCCATCATCGTCGACGCGAAGAATGACGCAGCCCGCCGCTTCTATGAGCGCGAGAGCTTCCTGCCGTTTCCCGATCAACCTCTGAGGCTGTTCCGATCGATGGCGGACATTGCGAAGCTCTATGAATAAGAACCCGCGTGGCCGCGCTATATCGGTGCCTGTTGTTGAACGGAACGTGCTTCGATGAAATCCAAGGCCCGAAACTCGAATTCCGCAACCAAGCCGAAGAAGGAACCCAAGCTCTCGCGCACCCATGCGCCCGCAGATTTATCGCCGGTGGATTGGCAACGCGGCCTGCGCCGGCAGTTCGGCCGCGAGCAAGCCTTTGGTCTTGAAAATCTCGGCTGTGAGCCATTTTTCTCGGAATTCAGGGTCAGCAATCCTGTTTCCAAATCGAGCTATCGCGTGGCGATTCGAGGCTTGGGGCCGGGCGGCAATTTCTGTTCCTGTCCGGATTATTCCACCAGCGAGTTGGGCACCTGCAAGCACATCGAATTCACGCTCGCCCGGCTGCAGAAGAAGCGCGGCGCGAAGACGGCGTTTGCGCGCGGCTACCAGCCGGTATTTTCCGAGCTGTATCTGCGCAACGACGGCAAACGCAGCGTGCATTTCCGCGCCGGAACGGATTGTCAGCCGGCGCTGCGGGAAGTCGCCGCCGGCTTGTTCGACGCCGAGCACAACGGGATTCTGCCCGACGAGCGCCTCGGCGAGCTCGAGCATTTCATGGCCATGGCGTCCAAGTCCGGTCATGAGTTCCGGGCCTATGACGACACTCTCGATTTCATCGCGGGACGGCGGGATGCAGACCGGCGAGCGGCAAAGCTCGTGCAGTTGTTCCCGGAGGGCGCCGCCGATCCCAAGCTGCTGGCGCTTCTGAAGACGCCGATCTATCCCTATCAGGCAGAGGGTGCGCTGTTCGCGGTACGAGCCGGCCGGGCGCTGATCGGCGACGATATGGGGCTGGGCAAGACCATACAGGCGATCGCCGCGACGGAGATACTGGCACGGCATTTTGGCGTCTCGAAAGTGCTCGTGATCTGCCCGACCTCGCTCAAATACCAGTGGCAAAGCGAGATCACGCGTTTCTCGGGGCGACAGGGTGAAAACGCGGCGCGCGTCATCAACGGCGGTCGGGCGCAGCGGCAGAAGGACTACGCCCTGGACGATTTCTGCAAGATCACAAACTACGAGAAACTCAAGCCCGATCTCGACCTGATCGCCGCCTGGGCGCCTGACCTGGTGATCGTCGATGAGGCGCAACGGGTGAAGAACTGGAACACCATTGCGGCGCGCGCCTTGAAACGCGTCGATAGCCCATACGCGATCGTGCTGACCGGGACGCCCTTGGAGAACAAGCTGGAAGAGCTGATCTCCATTGTCCAGTTTGTCGATCAGCATCGGCTGGGGCCGACCTGGAAGCTGCTGCATGAGCATCAGGTCAAGGGCGAAGCGGGGCGCGTCACCGGCTATACGGGGCTGGAGAAGATCGGCCAAACGCTGGCGCCGATTATGATCCGCCGGCGCAAGTCCGAGGTGCTGCGGCAACTGCCCAGCCGGACCGACCAGAACTTTCTGGTGCCGATGACCGAGATGCAAATGCGCTATCACCAGGAAAACGCCGATGTGGTGGCGAAAATCGTGCAGCGCTGGCGCAAGACCAGGTTTCTGTCGGATAAGGATCAGCGGCGGATGACCTGCGCCCTGCAGAACATGCGCATGTCGTGCAATAGCACCTATCTGCTGGACCAGGAAACCGATCATGGGGTCAAGGCAGACGAATTGGCGGTGCTGTTCGAGGATTTGTTCGCCGAGCCCGGCGCCAAGGCGGTGGTGTTTTCGCAATGGACGCGGACACACGACATCCTCATCCGCCGCCTCGAAGCGCGCGGGCTGGGCTACGTCAGCTTCCACGGCGGCGTGCCCTCGGACAAACGGCCGGCACTGGTCGAGCGATTTCGTGACGACCCCACCTGCCGCGTGTTCCTTTCCACCGATGCGGGCAGCACGGGCCTCAATCTGCAGCATGCTTCGACCCTGGTGAACATGGACCTGCCGTGGAACCCGGCGATCCTCGAGCAGCGCATCGCGCGCATTCATCGCATGGGCCAGGAACGGCCGGTGCGGGTTATCAATTTCGTGGCGAAGGGCACCATCGAGGAGGGAATGCTTTCGGTGCTGGCTTTCAAACGCTCCTTGTCGGCAGGAATTCTCGACGGTGGCAGCAGCGAGATTTCGCTTGGCGGCTCGCGTCTCAGCCGCTTCATGAAGGACGTGGAGAACGTCACCGGGCGCATG
>JBAUGC010000871.1:0-7496 GCA_049679485.1 Xanthobacteraceae bacterium | reverse complement strand
GGGATAGACAGCACCGCCGATGGCCGGTTGCTTGGCATCATCGAACTTGCCGCCGCGCGACAGCGAGATGAAATGCACGCCGGCCCGCGCGAAGGCGACGCCGAAATAAACCGCGTCCTCGACGCGGTTGCCACCCTCGATGCATTCTTCCGCAAGATAGCGAACGCCGACAGCAAGTTTGTTGCTGACCCGGCGTCGTATCGCAGCCAAAACTTCGAGCGGCAACCGGGCGCGATTTTCGAGTGAGCGGCCATAATCGTCGGGCCGCGTGTTGGTGCGCGAGAGAAACGACGACATCGTATAGGCGTGCGCGTAGTGCAATTCGACGCCGTCGAAACCGGCCTCCTCCGCGCGAACGGCAGCCTCAGCAAACAAACCCGGCAACACCTGCGGAAGGTTCTTGATGTGGGGTCGGTGCATGTCGGTGACGCGCTCGCGATAGCCGAATTGCAGCGCTTCCAATTCATCAGGCGCCAGCACCCGGGCGAGCTCGTCTTCGCCCATGGCGCTCAAGCGGACGCGGACTTCGGCATCGGATAAACGAGGCTCACCGAGGGCGGCGCGATGGCGATCGGTGATCGCCAGGAAGCGCTCGAAGAATTTTCGCGGTTCGGGGCGCCGGCGAACCGCGAGGAAATCGATCAGCTGAACAAGCAGGCGGGTGCGGCCGCCGCTGGCGCGCCGCACCGTCTCGACTAGGCGGCGCAGCCCCGGCAGGAACCGGTCATGGCCGATGCGAAGGAGCGGTCCGCTCGGCACGTCGCGGATGCCGGTCGCCTCGACCACAATCGCACCAGGCATGCCGCGGGCGAAGCGCTCATACCACTCGATGACTTCTTCCGTGACGTAGCCCTCCTCGGTCGCTCGCCATGGCACCATAGCGGGAACCCAGGTCCGCTGGGCGAGCGCAACCGGGCCGATATCGACCGGCGAAAATAGCCGCGATGCGGCCGCTTCGGCCGCAGACGGAATACGTCCGGCCCTGGCTTCGTATCGGATCCGTTGCGGAGGTCGCCACACGATTCAATTTGTCCTATTCACCATGCCGAACCGCAGCTTATAGCACGCCGGCGCGGCAACATGGTCTCAAGTTGTGGGTCAGCCGCGCGCTTGCCAATAGGCAGCGAAGCCTATAGCTATGGCCCGCGCCGCGAGCGGCCGTTTTTTCGCGCGGTGCACCGCGCCCGTAGCTCAGCTGGATAGAGCACCAGACTACGAATCTGGGGGTCGGGAGTTCGAATCTCTCCGGGCGCGCCACTTTGCGCGAGGTCCGTTCTGGACACATAGGTTACGGTTTATACTGGAGACATAGGTAACACTTTTGGTCCGAAGGGATTGTCGAGAGGTTTGAGCCTGCAGGTTTGGTGGTCGAAGTATCCGAGATCATAGTCGATGAAGCTGACGAGCCGGATGTTGTCGCTGACTTGTTTGATACCGACGTTCTGACCGGCGAATACGGTACTGAGATTGATTTTCTGCCGATTGAAGCAGATACGGCCGCATGTGGTCACGGTGACGGTCTTGTCGTGGAACGGGTAGTCGAGGTCCGGCAAGCCTTTGTAGGGGCGCGTTGAAGGCCGGTATTGCTCTGCGGGATAGCGCATGTTCAGTGCCTGGTGCGGCCGCTCGTTGTTGTAGCAGGCGATGAAGTCATCGAACTTGGCCTGCTGCTGCAGGAAGTTGCTGCCGGGCGGCTTGGTGGTCTCCAGTTTCAAGGTCAGATGCATGCGTTCATGGCGGCCGTTCTGCTGCGGGTTGCCGGGCTTGATGCGCTCGATCTCGATACCGAGTCTGAGCCACCAGACCGCGAGCCTGCTCAGCCCATAGAGCGCGTTAGGGCTTGCGAAGGGGACGCCGTTGTCGGTGCGGATGGCCTTTGGCAGGCCGAACTCTTTGAAGGCGGCCCTCGAACACCGGGAAGGCATAGGCTTCTTTGGTGGTGGAGAGTGCCTCGCAGGCGAACAGGTAGCGGCTGGCGAAGTCGGTGACCGTCAGCGGGTAGCAATAGCGCCGGTCAGCGAGCATGAACTCGCCCTTGTAGTCGGCGCACCACAGGTCATTGGGCTGGCCGGGATGGGAGAGCGCGGTCCCCTTCGCCCTGTTGCGTCGGCCCATTCTACGGTTGACCAGGCCGTGGCGATCGAGCACCGCATGCACCGTTGAGATCGCCGGGGTGTGCACATCCGGATAGAGCCGGGCCAGCCGTTCCCTGACCTTCGGCGCGCCCCAGCTCGGCTTGTCCTGCTTGAGGCGAACGATCAGTGTCTCGATCTGGAACGGCAGCTGATTGGCATGACGGTAGGGCCGGCGCGAGCGGTCGGTTAGTCCTTCCAAGCCAATCTCGTTGTGGCGTGTGAGGATCTTGGAGCCGGTCTTGCGGGAGATGCCGAACTGACGGCACAACACCGCCATCTTCTCCCCGTCCAGCAGCCGGGCGATGAACTTGAGCCGTTCATCCATGTGGTTACACTCCTTCCAGGGCACTTTTGCTCTCCCGCAAAAAGCCCGATTGTGTAACCCATGTCTCCGGAATGAACTGTCACCCTTCTCTCAGGAAGGGCACGATGTTCCGTGCGAATCGCACGGCATTCACGCGACCGCCGAGCCCTAGTGGATCGCGTCTGACATTTGAATCCTGGCGGGGATTGGTACTTCATCGCCTGCGACGGTTCACCGGCGTTGACGTTCGCCGGACTGTGGGACGAGTGGAAAGACAGAGCGAGCGGCGAGAAACTGAAATCCTGCACGATGATCATCACCGAGCCGAAATGCGTTTGTTGCCGAAGTGCACGACCGGATGCCCGTGCTCCTGGCCGAAAACGACTTCGACCTATGGTTTTGAGGCGAAGCTGGCCTCGAGAATCCTCAAACCGGCGCCCGAAGACTCCCTGCAACGCTGGCCGGTGTCGAAGCGCGTCAACAGCTCAAAAGCGCCGGCGGAAGAGTCCGACGCTGATCGAGCAGATCGCCATCTGACTCAGCGGACGCTCACGGCAGGTGCGCGGATTCACAAGGACGCGTATGTCGGCTTTGAGGATGGACAGCAGAACTGACTCACACGCATCGAAGTGACGCTATTGAACAGCAGACGATTAGTCACCACAGACGCTTCGAAGCAAGTTGTGCGCCCTCCACCAGCGCCGCAAGCTTCAGCCACGCCGCTTCGGGATGGCACGGGTGAAAGCCGACGAATGTGGCGAAGCCACAGTCGGTCCCGGCGATGACACGCTCCTTGCCGACGATATTGACGAATCGGCCGAGCCGTTCCGCGATCAGTTCGGGGTGCTCGACGCTGTTAGTCTTGGTGTCGATTACCCCGACGATAAGCGCCTTGTCGTCCGGCAGCTTAACGTCCTTCCAAACGGCCCATTCATGCTCGTGGCGCGGATTTGCCGCCTCCACGTAGATGAACTTTGCTCGCGACTTAAGGATCAAGTGGACGATGTCCTTAAGGGCGACATCCTTGTGATGTGGGCCGCGATAGTTTCCCCAGCAGACGTGGTAGCGAATCTTTTCCGCCGGCACGTAGGAGAGGACATCGTTGAGCACTTCGATCCCCGCCGCCAGGTGCGCCGCGGGATCGGCAAGATCGCTGCCCTGCGTGAAGCAGTGAAAGGCCATCGCGGCGTCGGGAGAGTCGAGCTGCAGGTTAAAACCCGCGTTGACGATCGCCTTGTATTCGGGAGCCAGCGCAGCCGCGGCCGCCTCGATATACTGCTGGTGCGATTTGTAATGACGGTTTGGAAAATTGAACGCGACCTGTCCCGGCGTGACAGCCGGAATAAAAGCTTTGTCCGGCGCGGTATTGCCGAGAGCCGATCTAAAATCGCTGATTTCCTTGTCCACCGCCTTGGTATCGCGCATCTCGATCGGTCCGTTCAGCACCGGAAGGCGCAAGTGCTGTGAGCCTTCGCTGCCGAACGCGTCGGCAACAATGCCGGGAGCATCGGCGAAGTCTGCGGCCATGAAATCGGCCTTGCCATCGAACCCCGACATTCGTTGTAGTACGTAATTTGAGAAACCGACTTTGCCCTGCTCGCCATCGCTGATCACATCGATGCCGATTTTTTGCTGACGCGCGACTACTTCGGCTATCGCCGTGCGTACGCGCGCTTCGAGCGCGGCCTGATCGACCGGCTTGTCGTCGAGTAGTTTATAGAGCATTTGGGCAAGATCATCGGGGCGCGGCAGGCTTCCGGCGTGGGTCGTCAAGATGTGTTCGGTGCTTAACAGCATAATTCACTCCCTGTTGTACGGCGCTTTTAGTTCTGTTTGGTGGCGCCTGGCATGCGACCGATCTTATTCCTGCACGTCCGCAGCGCAGGTTGCCTCTAAAGATGTTCCCGAACGCGTACAATTCGGGACGTTCAATGTCAGTTCGCTGGGCAAGGCTACACCGATTTTGTGGTCTTTCAAAGCAATGCGGCGTTGCGTGTCGGAATACCCGAGACCGAAGCGTCTGACAGCGTTCGCATCGACCGCGAACGCAGTATCATGACTTAGGGTGATGCTCGCACCACCTTGATGGACGCCCGGAACGTCCTCGTCCCACCACACGGGCTTAATATTTCAGCCGTCCTGCGCGCCGCACCGCTTTCGAAACAATCATAGCGGCCTTCGTCCAAACCGAGCGGCCGGTTTTGTGATAGCCTTGATTTCGAGAAAATCGCAGCTGCGCTATCCGCTATGCATTTTATAGTGCTCAAAGCGAAGCGTACGTAAGAGGGAGAGAGAAATGCCGCATCGGCCTCGACGTAGATCGCTTGCCTCCAGGCGCCAATTTCTCACAGGTACCGCTGCTGCAAGCGTCGCGGCGGTCACGGCATTGGCGGCGCCGCCGATGCTAGCTCAGACCCGGAAACCCCTGCGTCTCGGCATTCTCAATTCCTTCACCGGACCGACCTCCGTCGCCGCCGAGTCGAATGTGACCGGAATGGAGATGTATTTGGACCGCATCAGCTGGACAACTGCCGGACGTAAGGTCGAGCTCATAAAGGAGGATGATCAATTTAATCCGCAGATCGGGCTGCAGAAGGCGCGGAAATTTGTCGAGAGCGATGACGTCGACATGATCCTCGGGCCGCAGGCCAGCAATGTGGCAATGGCGATCATCAACTTTGTCGAGCAGACCAAGACCTACTTCAGCGCCTCCGGCCACGACCGGTTACGCCTACCAGTCCCATTTGTGCCCATAGCCAGCTTCGTGGACACTTCTCGCCCTCACAACGCCAATGATCACATCAGACTCGGCGAAATGAAACGATTTTGGAAGGTGGTCTTCGGCGAAGGGAGACTCCACAGCAACATTACTGGGCGACAATCAGCGTCCCTCCGGGTGGAACGCAGCATCGTTTAGTCCCCCTGCATTGATGAGGGCGTTCGAGTAATCGCTCGTGGTCTGGCGGCTCATGTCGATTGCAAATGATCAAGTGCGCGTTTCTGACAGTTGGTCAGGAGGTCAGTCGTTTCGAATCCATCAGCTGTCACGGCTAACTCTCTTCCATGTAAGCGGTATTTTACCGGAGAATTGATCATTTCGGCCGCAGTCGTGCTTGGTGGAACCACCGGGGAACCGCTGTGCATCTTGAAGACTCTCGAGTCTGGCAATTATTGCGTCGTGAGAGCAACAACACGTTGATCATTCGGTCACCTCATCGGCGGCAACGATCGGTCTGCGTTTAAAGGAAGCCAAGGAGCCGGATGGGGCGAAATCATGCGGCTGGGCGCTAATGGCACATAACCCGGAATTATATGCGGCAAGTCGGTTCGTGATCGGCCGGAAAGACGGATTAAGATTGTCTAATCTCATAGCAGCCGATCGAGGTTACCCCGACGATTCAATTCCCCTTTTGCGATACGATAGTCCAGTTGCGCGCGGTCGGGGTAGGATCTAGGCGCAGATCGGGCTTCGAATGATGCCGACGTTTCCTCGATCCGTACGGCGGGGTTTTCCCCAGCACGGCTGGAAGGCTGGCTTGTCAGGCGGTGCCTGCCCGGATGGCACGCAGCTTAAGTCTGCTCCCAGCATGCGCTGACTGACGACCGGTTTGCATTCGCCCTTCGTGCATCTCGTGATCACTGCAATGTTCCCGCTCTGAGTCGGGAGACAGGATTCGATAAATACACCACCGTTGTGGGTGACCACCCAACGCCCCAGAGGCCCTCGCTCGGGTCCGGGTTGTTCTGTCCCGAACCGTCATCACTTAATCGGCCCCATCCGCCCCACTCGGGGGCACATCGCGATTTCACCGCATGGCGGCTTATACGCGATGCCTTCGCTGTGCGGGAGCGCCGAGGCGACCCGCGAGTGGTTCCGGGCTTTCACTGCACATTCCTTCCTGACATGCCGTCCTCTCCGACCCCGGGGAGTCCGACATCGATATCCAGAACTTCGATGCCGACATTGGCCTTCGCGGAATGACCACCGGCTCGGCACTCCCAACACTCCCGCAATCCGCTCCACGCGGGCGGTCGATTTCGTGGCTTCTCTGGTTCGCGTCCGCTACAGCCTGCCGGGTTGCTCGCCCCCCTGTACGGATCAGACTGGAACGTCCAACCTTCGCGGACTTTTACTTCCAGGCTTTCAACGGATCGGTCTCCCCCCGTATGACGAGACGTTCGTTTGCCGAAAGGATGGAGCCGCGCCGTCCGAAAATGGCTCTGCTTTCTTAGAGATTGCAGCGTGTCATCGGCGCCCGCGGAAAACGCGCTATTCTTAATAAGCTCTCCCTGACGAAACATGTGAACGACGTCGATCGCCTCCCATTCCTCGGCGTAAATGACACCGCGCCCCATGAGATTTGGAGTTCGCGGATATTTCCTGGATAATTGTAGTTGAGCATGGCCTCAACTGCGCGGTGCATGAAGCCATTATCGCTCGACCGTGCTTCGTCCGATACAACGCCAGAAAATGTTCCATGTGCAGCGGGATTGCTGGATCCGATTTTCGGCACACACAATGTGCGGTAGACCTATTTGCGAGCCCCTAAAGCATCGTTTTGTGCCCCCTTGCCTTTGGTAGGAGGGCGGCGTGCGGATTCCCGGATGTTGATCATGCAAGGCAATCGGACGTGCGCCACATCCAATTTGACCCCATCGATTCGACGAAACAAGAGCCGCCACGATTCCGCCGCCAATTGATCGAAAGCCTGACTGATCGCGCTAATGTAGGGGCGAATAGCTGTCATCCATTCCGAGTGCTCGAAGCCAAGTAGCGAAATTTCCTCGGGGAAACTCAGCCCCGTCGAACTGATCGCCTTTACCGCGCCGATGGTCGCAAAATAGGTTGTCGCGAAAATGGCAGTGGGCGGATCCGGACGATGTAGTTCTTGTTCGACGGCCGCGCGGCATCCATCGATGGTGCGCGCGCCGATTACGACTCGATCGCGTACACACTCTCCCGCCGCGCGAATTGCTGCGCGATAGCCCTCGATCCGTTCACGCACATTCGCATTAACGAGACTTGGCGTTAGCAGGATTATCTCGCGGTGACACAA
>JBAUGC010000870.1:0-4348 GCA_049679485.1 Xanthobacteraceae bacterium | reverse complement strand
GGGTGGGGGTGATGCGGCGGCTTGGCTGCACACCCCACCCCGGCTGCTCCGCGGCCGACCCTCCCCCTGCAGGGGAGGGTGAAGGAGACAGCTCCCCCGCCACTTGCGCCACGTAACGACGCAGGATCGGCGAGAGATAGGAGTCGACCACGGTGGAGTCGCCACGGCCGACCAGCTTGATCAGCGGAGACACTTCGTGACTTGCCGAGACTTGCGGGAAGCCGAGCTCGCGCGCGAGCGCCGCGACCCGCTGTTCGTGTTCGTGGTAACGATAGCCATGCATGAGCACGACAGCGACGGCGCCGATGCCGTCGGTCTGCGCGCGGAGAAGTTCGGTCCGCACCGCTTCGAGGTCTACGGCGCGCTCGACGGTGCCATCGGCGCGCACACGCTCGTCGACTTCGGCGACGCGCTCGTAAAGCATGTCGGGTTTGATGATGTGCCGCGCGAAGATTTTCGGCCGCGCCTGGTAGCCGATGCGCAGGGCGTCGCGAAAACCTTTGGTGATGAGAAGTAGCGTACGCTCGCCCTTGCGTTCAAGCAGCGCATTGGTGCCGACCGTCGTGCCCATCTTCACCGCGCCAATGCGCGCGGCCGGTATCGGCTCGGCTGGCGCGAGCCCGAGCAAGTGGCGGATGCCCGCGACCGCCGCATCCGCGTAGGCTTCGGGATTTTCCGAAAGGAGCTTGTGGGTGACGAGCTTGCCGTCGGGCCGCCGGCCGATCACGTCGGTGAAGGTGCCGCCGCGGTCGATCCAGAACTCCCAGCTTCGCGACAATTGATCCATGCTTGTGACCGCGGCTAAGGTGAGAGAAGATATGGCGAAGAAAAGCCGCCGCGAAGCTTACTGAACCCAGGATCAGGAAAGAAATGCATAAGACCGTGCTGTCCGAAGCCGCCTTAGCCCGCGGCAAACGCCTATTCGGCAAGTTGCATCCGTTCGAGGCGATCGATCCGCGCCGTACCGCGCTGCTCGTGATCGACATGCAGAATTACTTCGTTAAACCTGGGCATCAGGCCGAAACGCCAATGGCGCGCGAGATCGTCCCGAACATCAATCGGCTCGCTGCCGAGTTGCGCCGCCGCGGCGGCCATGTCGTCTGGATTCGCAATGGCACCGCCGATACGCGCCAGAGCTGGTCGACCTACCACGAATGTCTACTGACGCCGGAGCGCATGCGGCGCCGCTACGAATCCATGGAGGAGGGCCACGATGGCTTCGAGTTCTGGCACCTTAACGACATCCGGCCGGAAGACGGACGCCTGACGAAGAAGCGCTACAGCGCTTTCATCCAGGGGTCCTCCGACGCCGAGCCGCATTTGCGCGAGCGCAACATCGACACGGTCCTGATCACCGGCACAGCCACCCATATCTGCTGCGAGAGCACCGCGCGTGATGCCATGATGCTCAATTTCAAGACCGTGATGGTGGCCGACGGTCTCGCCGCCAGTTCAGACGAGGAACACAACGCCTCGCTGTCGGGACTCTACGGCCAGTTCGCCGATGTGCAGACGGTCGACGAGATCGTCCAGTCGCTCGAACGCGGCGACAAGGCGCGTGCCGCCGCCTGACCTTTGGTCGGCTACTTGTCGCGCGCCAAAAGCCCGGCGACCGTCCTGATCTCGTTACGGGCGTATTTGGGCAATCCGGCGCTGATCGAGTTGCCGGAGTTGAATGATGATTGCCCCATCAATACCTGCGCCGGCACCAGATTGCGCAATACCGGCACATTCTCGAATTCTTTCTGCTTGTCGAGCACGCTGGTTTCGACCGCGAGCACCATGTAAGCGGTCACTACGGTTTTGGCCGCATCGTTCGGGTAATTCTGAAACACCGCGAAGAATTTTCCGAACTTCATGATCTGATTGACGTAAAAAATATTCTGCTCGAGCAGACCGAAGACCGGTGCATCAAGTCCGGTCAGGTCTTTCAGTCCGGCCTGATCGGCGTCCGTGGGTGCGGGCTGTGACAGTTCGCTCTCAAAGTCGATGTGATCGGATACTTTCTTGACGCTGTCGCGCAGCTTGTTTACCAGCATGATCCCCATCGGAATCTTGCCCTCAAGCTTGTAGTTCGAATCGATGCAGACCAATGTCGGGCGTCCTGTGCACCACTTACGGTCCGGATTGGCATTGCCCGTGCCCCGCCGATCTTTAAGCGGGCTGATGTCTGCGGCCGTGATTTCCTTGTGCTTGATCGCCGGATCGATCTTTTCAAGAAAGGCTAGCGTCACATAGTGCGACAGATCGACAGCGCCGGGTGCGCGGTTGAGAATAAAACGCGCCTGAGCGACGTACATCGTAAGCTTTTCGGTAACCGGGGCACTCGTCGCGCCCGCGCTCGCCAGCTTGGTGACCGTCGGTTCGATGTAGCCGGGAAACAGCGACAGGAATTTCTTCTGGGCGGGCTGCTCACGCGCCCATTCCTCGAAGCCGATCAGCTTGGTCGGGTCGCCGCCGGAAGCGCTGCTCTGTTGATCGCTGAACGCAATGGTACCGGCCTTCAGCTCCGCCAGGCCTAAATTGGCGGCGCCTGCCACATCCTCAACGCGGAACTCCTGGGCGCCGGCACCGACGGCGGCAGAGAATGAGCCTATTAAGATCGAGCCGAAAAACGCGATGGTGCAGAGAATCCGCATTGCAACTTTCTTTAAAAGCCGGCTGAAGAATCAGTTGGTCCGCCTGCCCCAGAGATAATCCGGGTCGCGGCGAACGCCATTAGGCGTGCCCTCGGAATCGCCGAACAGCGGCGCGAACAGGCCGCGCAATGGCTGCGGCAATAGAGGCTGCGGGGCCGGCTGTTGCGGCGCTTCCTGTTGCCAGCCTTGGGCGGGATAATAAGAGCGGCCAGACACGAAGCCATTGTCTCCCTGCGCGGCCCAGTAGCCCTCGCTCGCGGCGCCGGCAGGGGAGCCATAGCCGTCTTCACGCGACACCAGCTGATACTGGGTTTCCTCAAACCGGCCGGTTGCGTCGAGGCGGAAGTGTTCGATGAACCCGCGGCCGCTGGTCACCCGTTCGCCGGTCGCGTAGTCGATCGGCAAATCAATCAGATGAAGCTTGGCCTCACCTGAGGGTCCGTTGAGCGGCGTTTTCGGAGCGATGCCCTGGGCCCAGATCGCTTCGATGATCGGCTTGAAGATCGGCAGCGCCACCCTCGCGCCGGTTTCGCTGTTGCCGAGCGAGCGGCGCTTGCCGTCGCCATTGTCGTAGCCGACCCATACCGCCACCGTGACGTCGTTGGTAAAGCCAATGAACCAGCCGTCGACCGAGTCCTCGGTCGTTCCGGTCTTGCCGGCGACGTAGGGCGACAACGAACTGATCGCCCGCGCAGTACCGCGTCCGACCACACCCTGCAAGATGGTCTTGAGCTGATAGAACGACGTGCGGTCGGCGGCGCCGATCCACGGCGCCGGCGCGGTCGGGTACTGATAGATCGTGCGGCCATCGGCCTCGATCGAATCGATGCTGTGAGGCTGCGGCCGCTGGCCTTCGTTGGCGACCGCCGCATAGAATGCGGCGAGATCGATCATCCGTACCGGTTGCGCGCCGAGCACGAACGGATAATAGCGAACGCATTCGTTGTAGATCCGGGCCGCAATCGCAGTGGCGCAAACGTCGTCCAGGCTCTTTTCGGGGTCCGCATCGATACCGCCATCGAGAAGGTGCGCGGTCACCATATTGACCGAGTATTCCAGGCCGCGGCGCAGCGTGAGAGCGCCGCCCGAGCCGTTGTCGGCGTTGCGCGGCGACCAGAAATCCTGTTCGCGCAGCGTGCCGTTATATTCTTGAGCAATAATGCCGCCGCCAGTCCCGGCGCTACCGATTGGCGGCAGTGTGATCGGATCGTCGGGGACCAGCGTGTTAGGTTGCAGGCCTTTCTGCAGCGCGGTTAGATAGGTCAGCGGCTTTATCGCCGAGCCCGGCTGGCGCTGTGTCTGCACCGTCCGATTGAGTTGGCTCAGCGGATAGGAAAATCCGCCAGCCATGGCTAGAATTCGGCCGGTCTTGTTTTCCAGCACCAGCGCTGCACCTTGAACCGTCGGCCGCACGCGCAACTGTGCCTGCGCGGACGCGCCCCTGCCCTTGCCTTCCACCAGGTGCACATAGACGACGTCGTAGAGGTTCAAGGCGCGCCAATTTACCCGGCTGCTCAGCGGCACGACGCGGCCATCCGGCAGGCCGACGTGGATCACGCCTTTCTTGTCCAAAATAACCGCTGTCTGCCAATGCACATCGTAGAGCGGAAGATGTAAGGCGTTGAGCGCCTGTTGCCAGGCGGGCATCGTCGGCGGCGCGCTCGCCGGCACCGCTGTCTGCTTCACGCCGCCAAGCTTCTGCACCGCGT
>JBAUGC010000869.1:0-1758 GCA_049679485.1 Xanthobacteraceae bacterium | reverse complement strand
TCAGAGACATCGCTCCCGCGATGGCGGTCAAGCCACGATTTTGGGGAGGCCGCTCGTTTGTTGGCATTGCGTTAGCCTTTTACCTCAATAGCAATTAATTGTTCGCCACGCGTTTCGAGAACAATACGTGGCAATGGGCGTGATGGAGGCCCTTGCAGGACGGCACCATCCTTGATCGAGAAGAAGCCTTTGTGGCACGGACATTCAAGTCTGTTTTCCGCCTGAGAATAATAGACTGCGCAGGAAAGATGAGTGCATTTCTGGCTGTAGCTTACATATTCATCCTCGCCCGTGCGGATCATGATGCAGTGGTCATCTTTCGTCGGATAGCTGAATAGTTTCACTCCCCCGACAGGAATCTCCCCGAGTTGGGCCACAGGTTGCTGCGGGAAGACGGGAGCTTTGTAGAAAAGCGAACGAATCAAAATCCAAATGTTGCCCACGAACATGCCGAGACTCGTCAACACGAGGAACTTGGTGAGCTGGCGACGTGTGACATAGCGTTCATCTGCGGTGCGAACCGAGAATTCTTCCTTCCAGAGCGGTTCGCTAGGCGTTCCTCCGCTACTGCCTCGCCGCAACCAATTCATTGTTCTCCTCCCACATGTAATCCACAACATCGAGGGCGATAGCCTCTCGCTCGGCTGGGGCCATCATGTAAACCTTGGTCGTGATCTTCTGGCTGCCGAAATAGAAAATATTTGTCGGCTTCTCACGACGGCTGGCGATCTCCTCTGGTCTAACGTAAGACAATGCCTGGCTCGGACAGACGGTCGCGCACATAGGCCGCTTGCCAATGGAAGTGCGGTCATAGCACATGTCACACTTCATCATCTGCTGCTCGGGAATCATCATCTTCGGGATGCCGAAGGGGCAGGCCAACACGCAGTTGTTGCAGGCGATGCAGCGTGGCTTGAGCGAAGAGTGGACGATTCCATCTTCGCCCTTCTTGATGGCATCCGCGGGACAGACCTGAGCGCACGTAGGCTCGTCACAATGCCAGCATACGTATGCCGCAGAGCGGATACTCTCTTTCCGCTCTATAAAGTCGAAGTTGATCATCGACTTTCCGCGGTGGGTATCGCATTCCTCGCACGCTTGCAAACATGAGCGACAACCGATGCAGCGCGAGGGATCGACATAGAATTCGTATCCGAACACTAAGCGCCTCCCCGAGATGCACCGTTCTTATGCGCGCCGCGATCGTCCGGAGACTCGTCGGGGCCCTTCGCTCGCGCAATTCTGCACGCCGAAACCTTGAACTCGGGAATCTTGCTTCGAGGATCGAGCGTCCGATGAGTCAGCCGGTTTGCGCTGCGAGTGCCGGCCCAGTGATAAGGAATAAAGACGGTGTCGGGCCGAATGGTTTTGACTACCATGGCGCGAATCGTCAGATCATCGCGCCGGGTCGTCACCGTGATCCAGTCGCCGTCTTTGATGCCATACTGTTCAGCCAGACGCGGATGAATTTCCGCCCGAGGCTCAGGGTTCTGGTCCACTAGCGCGCCGATACGGCGCGTTTGCGTTCCCGAGAGATACTGGCTGACCACTCGTCCGGTGGTCAGGAATAAGGCATATTCATCATTAATCGGATCGCCGCTGGGACGCCACTCTGTGACGTTGAAATGTGCTTTTCCATCGTGGGTATAAAACTTCTTATCGACGAATAGGCGCGGCGTGCCAGGGTGGTCGACCGATGGACAGGGCCAGAAAATGCCCATCTGCTGATCCACTCTCTCGTAGGTAATGCCGTAGTAG
>JBAUGC010000868.1:0-2530 GCA_049679485.1 Xanthobacteraceae bacterium | reverse complement strand
GAACTTCGGCCAAGCCATTTCGTCCGGATTTTCGAATTATGTGAAGTTCTCCGGCCGCGCCATTCGTTCGGAATATTGGTATTGGGCGTTATTCACTATTGTCGGTTCGATCGTTGCCGGCATTATTGATGTGGTGCTTGGCATAACGGTCATTGATCCGCTGTTCGGTCTTGCGACCATTCTGCCGAGCATCGCAGTGGCCATCCGGCGATTGCACGACTTGGATCGCACGGGCTGGTGGATTTTCATCAGTCTCATACCGATCATCGGCTGGATCATTCTGATCATCTGGTACTGCACGCGGGGCACAATCGGTCCGAACCGGTTCGGTCCAGACCCCCTGGGCGGTTAAATCACCTGCGGCGCCAAGGAGCCTGATCGCCTCGTCATGTGCGAACAGATAGAGCAGCTGGCGTAGCGCGGGCGCCGCGCGCGCAATCACAAGCTTCCTCCGAATGGTACGAATGCAATGACCGACGCACCTGCAGCAGTAAGGCAGCTTCACCTAAAAGGAATGTCAACTTCGGTGTAGCTCCTAGGCGTCACCGCGTCCACGGCAGCAGCAATCTCCTGAAAATGCAACCTGACGCGTGACCATTTTGTGGTACCGGTCAAGACAACGATGGCGATTTTCCGCTGCGCAAGATTCTGCTGATAACGAATCCTTGCGTCGGTCGTCAGGAGTAGCTGGACACCAGCTGCTTCGGCCGCGTTCGAGCAAGGCACCGTTATCGAACTTGTCCCATCCTCTTGCTTGGGCTGTGATGATCGTGTGGCTGGCAAGCGCGCGGAAGGGGCCCTTCGGCGTCCCGTGATCAAAAAGAATTAACATCGACTGGAGCGGAGGATTCGCTGGGCGTTGAAGCCATGAGGCTCTGCGCCACGAAGTCAAGAACTGTCGCAATCTGCTCGCGTGTCACGTCGAATTGTTCCATGACTTCTTCGACGCTCATATCTTCAAGATTCTCAATGACGGTTGCAACGGGCAAACGGGTTCCGCGAAATACCCATGCGCCGCTGACCTTGCCAGGGATGCTTTCTACGGCGGGGCACTGAGACCAATCTAGTGTCGCCATGGCCTGTCCTCCTCTTATCGCTGCTTTTTAACATAATTTCGGCGACCGCGGCATCCGCGAGGCGAAATAGATCAGCCCGCTCCCAACAGCCTGATCGCCTCGTCGCGCGCGAACAGATAGAGCAGCTGGCGCAGCGCGGCGCCGCGCGCCGAGCCGAGCTTCGGATCGCGATTGAGCACCAATGCGGCGTCTTCGCGCGCCGCACTCAGAAGCTTGCCGTGGACTTCGAGGCGGGCGAGGCGGAAGCCGGGCATGCCGCTCTGCCGTGTGCCGAGCACGTCGCCTTCGCCCCGCAAGCGCAAGTCTTCCTCGGCGATGCGGAAGCCGTCGTCGGTCTCGCGCAGGATGGCGAGCCGGGCCTTGGCGGCTTCGCCGAGCGGGCCTTTGTAGAGCAGGAGACACGTCGAGCGCTCGGTGCCGCGGCCGATGCGGCCGCGCAATTGATGCAGTTGCGCCAGCCCGAACCGTTCGGCGTGCTCGATCACCATGACGCTCGCCTCCGGCACGTCGACGCCGACTTCGATCACCGTCGTCGCCACCAGGATGCGCGCTGCGCCTTCGGCAAAGCGCGCCATCGCTTTGTCTTTCTCTGCGCCGCGCATGCGGCCGTGAATGAGTTCGACGGTGTTGCCGAAGCGTTTCTTTAAAGCCTCATAGCGATCCTCGGCGGCGGCGAGGTCGACGCTTTCGGATTCCTCAACCAGCGGGCAGACCCAATAGACGCGGCGGCCGTCGTCGAGCGCGCGCTTGACCGCATCGATGACTTCGCCCAGCCGTTCGAGCGGCAGCGCGCGGGTGTCGATTTTCTGCCGCCCGGCCGGCTTTTCGCGCAGCTCGGAAATGTCCATGTCGCCGAAATAGGTGAGCACCAGCGTG
The DNA here is from genome assembly GCA_049679485.1 of Xanthobacteraceae bacterium. GTDB lineage: Bacteria > Pseudomonadota > Alphaproteobacteria > Rhizobiales > Xanthobacteraceae > BOG-931. Next base: position 578 of record JBAUGC010000868.1, on the reverse strand, counting down.
CGCGGGATCGGCGTCGCGGTGAGCACCAGAAGATCGACCGCTTCGCCTTTGCGCGTCAGTGCGAGCCGCTGATGCACGCCGAAGCGGTGCTGCTCGTCGACTATGGCCAGCGCCAGATCGTGAAACGCCACGTCGTCCTGAAACAGCGCATGGGTGCCGACGATGAGGTCGATGTCGCCCGCTGCCAGCGCCGACAAAATCTCGGCGCGTTCGCGGCCACGCTCGCGGCCGGTAAGGATGGCGAAGCGGATGCCCGCGGCAGGCGCCAGCCGCGAAATGGTGGCGAAATGCTGCCGCGCCAGAATTTCGGTCGGCGCCATGAACGCCGCTTGCCGGCCGGCCTCGATCACGGTTGCGGCGGCAAGGAGCGCGACGACGGTTTTGCCGGAGCCGACGTCGCCGTGCAGAAGCCGCAGCATGCGGTGCGGCTGCGCCAGATCGGCGACGATATCGCTGACCGCGCGCTCTTGCGACGGCGTCAAAGAGTAGGGGAGCGCCGCGATGACGCGTTGGCGCAGGCGGCCCTCGGCGGCGCTGCCATGGCCGGGCCGCTGCCGCATATGCGCGCGTAACAAGGC
>JBAUGC010000867.1:0-1605 GCA_049679485.1 Xanthobacteraceae bacterium | reverse complement strand
GCGTTCGCGCCCTCGGGCGCGCAATTCAGGTTGGCGGCGTGTTCGCGGAAGACTCTTTCGACCTCCTCGGCGCTGAGCCGCTGCAAGACATAGCGGATGGCCGTGTGCACGGGCGGCCTTTTCCAATCGCTATATTAGCGTTAGCTGTTGATATGGTCCGATAGCTGCGGCTCCCATGATCCACGCTTCGGGCTTCGTGCGATCGCCGAGGGCTTCGATGGTTCTGCGCCAGCTCAGATAAGTTGGGAGGTTCTTGGTGGCGACGCCGTGGAAGCGCCGCATCCATTCCTTCAAGCGGCCGTGGTAGGCGTTGACATTGTTGATGTGGAGTTCGGGCGCCTCCGGCCTTGGACTTCCTGGCGCGGGCAAGACGTGGAGTTTCAGTTTGGCTCGCCGCGCGAACGCCGTGATGGCGGTCCCTCCATCGCAGCAAAAGTCCGTGGCCGGGGCGATCGCGCCGCCCAGCGCGGCCATGATGCTGTGGGCGTCGAGCCGCGGCAAAACCGCGTCCAGTGTGGCGCCGGTGCGGTCACGAGCGACGATAACGGGGATTTGCTCCTTCGACAGGCCCCGTTTGCCGGCTTTGCCGCCCCGCTTTCGCGGCGGTCGGGGAAGGTCTTTGTGCTTGCCCTTGAACGATTCCAAGACGAATGTCTCGTCAGCCTCGACGATGCCGGACAAAGAGCCGGGCTTGTCGAAGTTGAGAGCAGAAAGAAAGCGATGACGCCAGCGAAACGCGGTGGTGGGATCGATCCGACACCGCTCGGCCGCCTTGGCAACAGACTCGCCGCTGATCAAGGCTTCCGCCTGATCCATCCAGCGTTCCCGGTAGCGCAATCCCGCCAACGGCGTTCCCGTCAGCGGACTGAACGTCTTGCGGCACCCCTTGCAGCGGTAGCGAGGCAGGGCGTTCGCCCGACCCCAACGCCCGACGTCATCTCCGCCACAATGCGGGCAGCCGAACCTGCGGATTCGATCCTGTCCGACCCGGGAAAAAAGGTCCGGCGCGCAACCCCAACTCACGCCGGCGACCGCTGCGGCCTCCGCCGCGTCGCCGCCTCCTTGCCCGACGTCCTCGATCGCCGCATCCACAAATTCAACCGGGTCGTTCGCTTCCGCCAACGCCAAATCCTGAAACGCCAAGCTGCGCTGGGCCGAACTCAGAAGCCCAATTCCGGCCCGCCAAACGCCAAACGTCTCGCCGTCCATCGCCGCATCTCCCGATCCTCACCCAATGCTGCCATACTTCAACACGCAACGCAAATATAGCGTCAAAAAAAGTTCGAGATGGACTATGACCGGGATGTGAAGTGCGTATGACTGCGGCGAGGCCGCCTTACCCTCCGAACTCGCCTAAAGCCTCATCCAGGATCGTCAGCGCCGCATCGAATTCCTCGAGCGGGATCGTCAGGGGAGGGCACAGCGTGATGATTGCGCCGCCGCCAATCTTGAAGCTGAGCCCTTTGGCGAGGCAGCGATAAAGCAGTCGGTCGACGAGGGCGGCCGGATCGCGACCGCCAAGCTCGACGCCAAAATAACAGCCGAAACCCCGAACGTCCCGAACGGCGGGATAGCGCGCCTTGATGGCGTTCAATTGTTCGAGGC
>JBAUGC010000866.1:0-4784 GCA_049679485.1 Xanthobacteraceae bacterium | reverse complement strand
GTACTCACCGCAATTGGTAACGACTACGGCTTTGAACGCGCATTCGAGCGCCAGGTGCGCGGGCTCGGCCGTTCCGGCGACGTATTTCTCGCGATATCGACTTCAGGGCGCTCTCCCAATGTGCTTGCGGCGCTCAAGGCGGCCCGTGAGATCGGCATCACGACAGTTGGGTTCACCGGCGACGGGCAGCGGGATATGTCGGCGGATTGCGATCATTGCCTTGCCGCGCCGTCAGGCGAGACGCCGCTAATCCAGCAGATCCACATTGTAGCGGCGCACGCCATTTGCGGGCTCGTTGAGCGGGATTTGTTCGGCGGACCGGCGGCCAAGTCAGCGAGCTAACCATGAGCGAGGCCGCACGAGTAATCTTTCCGCTTGCAGGCAAGCGGGTCTGGGTCGCCGGTCACCGCGGTATGGTCGGCTCGGCGCTGGTTCGCCGCCTCGAGCGCGAAGCTTGTACGGTGTTGACAGTGCCGCGTAAGACGCTGGACCTGCGCCGTCAGGGGCATGTTGAAGCCTGGCTTCTGGAAAACCGTCCGGATGCGATCTTCATCGCTGCTGCAACTGTCGGCGGCATTCTGGCCAATTCAACACGGCCGGCAGAGTTTCTCTACGATAACCTTGCTATCGCAGCGAATATCATCCATGGCGCAGTCAAGGCTAACGTCGCCAAGCTGATGTTCCTTGGCGCGGCGTGCCTTTATCCGCGACTTGCACCGCAGCCGATGTCCGAGGATTCGCTGCTGACCGGGCCGCCCGAACCGACCAACGAATGGTACACGGTGGCGAAAATCGCCGGCGTCAAACTTTGCCAGGCGTTTCGTGCGCAGCATGGTTGCGATTTCATTGTGGCGGTGCCCGCGAACCTCTACGGTCCCGGAGATAATTTCGACGCCACGGCTGGTCACGTCGTGCCCGGCCTGATTAGGCGGGCGCATGAGGCTGGCGCGGCCGGCGCGCCGTCCTTACCGATCTGGGGCACCGGAAAGGCGCTTCGAGAATTCATACACGTCGACGATTGTGCGGACGCGCTGGTCTTTTTGATGAAAGCTTATTCCGACGCGCGCATGATCAATGTCGGAACCGGCGAGGAGGTTTCCATCGGCGAACTGGCGCGGAAGGTGTGCGGCGTCGTCGGTTATGCCGGCGAGCTCACTTTCGACATCAGCAAGCCCGACGGCATGCCGCGCAAGCTTTTGGATTCTTCAAGGGTCCTGGCTATGGGATGGCGTGGCCGCGTTGGGCTCGACGATGGTCTGCGGCAAACCTACCAGTGGTTTTTAGAAGGCCAGCGTGTCCGTAGCGGCGAACTGACGGCGTGAACGACCGGCATGAACGATTTGCACGCGGACGGAACGCATTTGGCGGTGCAAGCAGCCAGCCAAAGCCAAATTTTGCCTCGGATCAGCATCATTACGCCGTGCCTGAACGGCGAGCGCTATATTGCCGATGCGATAGACAGCGTTCTGCGGCAAGGTTACCCGAACTACGAGCATATCGTCATCGATGGCGCGTCGACCGATGCAACGCTCGCTGTGCTGCAACGATATCCCCACCTCATCGTCGTTTCCGAGCCGGATCGCGGTTCGCATGAGGCAATGAACAAGGGAATCGCGCGCGCCAGTGGCGACGTAATTTGCTTCCTGAACGTCGATGACGGCTACCCGGAGGGCACGCTGCTTAACGTTGGGGCTGCCTTTGCCGCCAACCCCAGTGTCGAAATTTTGGTCGGCGATACCATCGTTTATGAGGATACTGGCCCGGATCAGCGCGCCGTCCGGTTCATATTCAATCACCCACGCGGGATCTGGCTGACCGAATGCATGTTCGGCAATCCGGGCATCAACGGGTGCTTCTTTCGCCGCTCGGTCTTCGAGAACGTCGGCCTGTTCAACAACGATTTTCATATTTGTGCGGACCGCGATCTGGTCACGCGAGCCGCCATGGCGGAAACGCGCTCCGTTTCGTTGAATACGCCGACGCTACTTTATCGCGCCCATGGCGGTTCGCAGACTATCAATCGGGGCAGATCGAACATTTTGCGGATCGCAAACGAACTCTTCCGCATGGCGTCGCTGTTCCTTGAATCTGGCGACAGGACACCTGGCTGCGCGCACTTAGCCCGCGCATGGCACGCGTTCGAGGCCGCCAGGCTCGCTTTTGTTCAGATCCGCAGCGGACAGCTGTCGAACGCCGCGAAGCTCCTGGTCAGCTGTAGCTCACGTAATCCGCTTTGGCCCCTGTATCTCATACGCGCCATGTCTCTACGCCGCCTTGTCAGGCGCAATTATCGCGGCGGATGGAATTCTGATTTATTCTAATCCGTCTAGGAGCCCTTCTTCAGTTCATTGGCAGCTACAGGGGCGGCTACTAAAACGGCTTGTCATTACAGGACAGTGTCATCCGTGGTTGTTCGCCACAATCAGTAGGTTGTCCGCCACCGTGGCGCAGGTGGCAGCAGTAAACACGCCTAACAAAGGGCCAAGGTTTTCGTCGTGCTAGCGAGGCAGCGCGATGTGCATTTGTCCCCATTCGGACGGCTGCGGCACCAGCCCGGCCCAATTTCCTATTCCCAAGAAGAGAAGGCCAAGACCGATGCCGATGATTATTCGGCGCCCATAGGTCAAATACCAGCAGATGAGAGCCACCGCTGCGATGACCGCCGCCTTCCACCAGGGGATGCCGAGCGAGAACGAACCGGCGAAGTAAATGATCGCGGTCCAGATTAGATTTTTGTCGATTTCGAGATCCATTGCTGCTCCCGCGGAGCCCAGCGTTCGGGGAACTGAATCGAGTCGCGCCCGAAAGTCAAGGTATCGTTTTAACAAGGCGCTTGGGACGCTGATGTTTCAGCGGATCGGAGTTGCGAACGCTATTCGAAGTCCCGACGTAACCACACTGATCGCACCTTTTGTGACGGATTTTCAATGACGCTCCACGGCGCGGCTCATGGTTGCGAATGATTTGGGTTCCGCCGCTCTCGGAGGCCGCGCACTATTCGGTATTGCTTCGGCTAAGCCCATTATAGCACTAACAAATGGCTTGTTTGCCTCCTCCGCTTGCCGATCATAAGCCTCGAGTGACGCCATGTAGTCGGCGAGCCATAGCCGGCGATCAAGAAATTGCCGCGTTCCCAACTCAACCGCGGTTTCCGTCTTGCCGTCCCACAGCGTTGCGACATTTTCCAGGAGGTGATCATGAAATTTCTTGGTCACTACGGGGATCTGCCCGAGCAATACGGCGCGAAGAATTCGCATGGGACTCGAATACGGCCAATTTTCCGTCTGTGGCGGGTTGATATTGAAAAGGTACTCCGGAGCGACTGATTGATAGTCGGTGAGATAGTCGTCTAAGTCGGAAGGTAGCGCGTCGTTTGCGGAGGCTTCAAACGGAATGTGCTTATAGATGGGCGATAACCAGCCAACGCGCTGGAATTTTCGCACCAGGCGACGCGTGAGCCCAACTCGATAACGCGTTTGGGTCCCTGTCATCGTAAAGCCGACAGGAAGGTGCCAAAGGCGGTTCAGTTGTACGACTGAAAGCGGCCCCATTCGTGGATACACAGCGATAGGCGACGCGAGGCCAGGTCCAGATTGTCGTACCAGTTGGGAAATCGTTGGTAGAATTGCGGGATGTATGACGGCGAGAAGGTCGCAATATTGCAGCGCGCGAACGAAGCCACGGTAGCGCATCTGCAAGTACGACGGCGGGCTGCCAAGCAAATGCCGAAGAGTGCCAAATACCAGTTTTATCCAATCGTCGCGGGTGCCAAAAAAATTGAAAGTCTTCGTCAATTCGACGCCTAACAACGACACCGGCGTGGCGAATTCTGTGGCAACGATGACGATCTTGGTATTTGGGAAAAGTTCTTTCGTCTTCTTGATCACGGCCAGGTCGAAAAGACCGGAAAACTCGTCAATTATGATATTGACGCTGTTGCTCTTGAGCTCCCGCGTCAGCTTTACCGAAAGGCTTTCGGACAGTGAGCTTTGGACACTGTGAACGATTTCCTTGATCCCTACGAAAGATCTGTGATTGCCGATTGCGATATAGACTTGTTGTGGCATTGCCTCGCAACCTCCTTAACAGGACATCTTTGGGTTCGTGAAAACGTTTCGAATCCTGCTGGAAGACCCGCAGGCAGTTATCCGGAAAAAGCACCTATTGCCAATGGCCATCACGGAGCGGCCCGAAGACTTCAATAAGCCACTAAGATCACGCTATGAGTGCTTAATCAGATCGGGGGGAGAAGTCGAGACCAGCGCTGAGCGAGAATATTGCTCGCAGCCCAGTCCCGCACTGCGCAGATGTGCGATTTAGCGCCGGTATCGCTCTAGAATTTCGTCGACTGGGCCGGTGGCGACAATCCCGCCGGCGTTGAGCAGCACTGCGCGGTTGCAGATCGAGCGCAACAGTTCGGCGCTATGCGACGCCAGTATGAGGATGTTGGACCGCTCGACCAGGCCGTGCAAGCGTTGATTGGCGCGCGCCAGGAACTTCTCATCGCCAGCCGCGATCCACTCATCCATCAGCAGAATCTCGCTGCCGAGCGAGGTCGCGATGGAGAACAGCAGCCGCAGCATCATGCCGCTGGAATAGGTCTTGGTCGGCAAATCGAGAAAGTCGCCAAGCTCGGAAAACTCGCCGATCTCATCGATCCGCTCGTCGATTTCCGCGCGCGTCAGACCCATCAAGAGTCCACGTAACACAATGTTTTCGCGGCCGGTCGCCTCCTCGTCGGCGCCCAACGCGATGTCGAACAAAGGAACACGACGGCCCTGCAC
>JBAUGC010000865.1:0-2615 GCA_049679485.1 Xanthobacteraceae bacterium | reverse complement strand
TTCATGGCGAGGTAAGCCGCCTCACGATTTTTGCCGAAGGGGCCGCCGATGTCGATCCGTTCGTGCGGCAGCCCGATTTCGCCGATCGCCCACATCACCTTCTGGACGTTCGACGAGGTATTCCGGCCCCAGATTTTGATCATGGCTGCTCCGATCCCATTTATTCGCGATTGCCGGACTTGTTCAGGCTTGACCCGGGCATCCATGCTGAACGTCCGCGTGACATGCTGCACCGCCCCGCTCTCAATTGCTGAAATACACCATGGATTGCCGGGTCGCGCGCGGCAATGACGAGCGATCCTAGCCCAGCTGCGCGTTTTTGCCAGCTAAGCGCCATGGATCGGCACCCGCATGGTGCCGATCCGCTCGATGAAACATTCCAGCACATCGCCGCCGGCGACCGGCCCGACGCCTTCGGGCGTTCCGGTCATGATTACGTCGCCCGGATAGAGCGTGTAGGTCGAGGACGCATATTCCACGAGCCGCGGCACATCGAAGATCAGCGCGCTGGTGTTGGCGGATTGGCGCAAGGTCCCGTTGACGGTCAGGCGCAGATCCAGATGGCCGGGATCGGGAATTTCGTCGGCGGTGACGAGCCACGGCCCGATCACTGCAAACGTCTCGAACGATTTTCGCCAGCTCCGATCCTCCGGCCCGCGCACCGTCATATCGAGGCCGATGGCGTAAGCGCCGACATGCGCCAGCGCGCGCTCGCGCGGAATGCGAAAGCCCTCCTTGCCGATGATCGCCACCAGCTCGACTTCGTGATCGACGCGCCGGTCGAGCGGCGGCAAACGCACGCCGTCGGCCGGCCCGACAATCGACGACGACGCTTTCAGGAACAGGCCATACTCGTCGATCGATTTGATGGTCTTGCCGAAATTGATGCCCTTGTCGGCGTTGGCCTCATCGATATGCGCCCGATAATTCACCGGCGCGGCGATGAGCTTGCTCGGACTTGCGACCGGACTGCGCAGCGCGACGCGCTCGACCGGAATCCACGACGCCCCACGTCCGAGCGCTTCGATCTTGCCGCGCAGCTCCGGCAGTCGCGCCATCAGCGGATCGATAGGCGACCGCGGCCAGGCGATGGCCGGCAGATCGGCAGTGATTGCCGTAACATCGGCCACCGAATTTCCGTCGGCGGAAACGAGCCCGAGACGGTTATCGTCGAAGCGGCAGAGTTTCATAGATGCCTCATCGGAACCCAGATAGAGGCAGAGCTTATAACGGGTGTAGCCCGGATTGAGTGAAACGAAATCCGGGGAAACGTTGCGGCCGATCCCCGGATTTCGCTCCCGCTCAATCCGGGCTACTTGCCGCTCGCTCAAGCTTCACCCGAACCTCGCCCGGTCCGGGCCGCGGGGTTTCAATGTCGCCGAGCTTGAGCACCTCACGGGCCGGGCCATTCCGTTCGTAATAGGCGGCGCGCATATTTGTTCCCCTTGTGACACAAATGACTCCTGCGCTACGGCCATCTGCGACGCTAATATAATTACCAGCGCGCCACCAACCAACTCGACTTACACCGCTCAACAGACGGCTCGAACGGCCGCCCCCCTTCCCAAAATCCGTCATGTGCTCCGCGTCCGATATTCGTGAACCCGTCGTCCAAAATCCGTGACCCGGCACGGACTATTCTTTATTGTCGTGCCCTTGACATCACGTTGTCCTCTGTCCCGGAGCGCTTAGGTGCAGAAATCGCCGAACCCCGTCGACATGTATGTCGGCAACCGCGTGCGCATGCGCCGCCTCATGCTCGACCTCAGCCAAACGCGGCTTGCAAACGCCCTTGGTGTGACCTTCCAGCAAGTGCAGAAGTACGAAAAGGGGGTGAACCGTATAAGCGCGAGCCGACTGCAGCACATCTCACACATTCTTCAGGTGCCGATCCCGTTTTTCTTCGAGGGTTTGCCCCTCGAGACAAAAGGATCAAAGAAAGCGTCCGACGCGCCCTTCCCAACCTATATCTCCCTTTTTCTCACTACCTCCGACGGGCTGTCGCTTACCAAGGCGTTCATGCGGATCAAAGAGACGGCTCTTCGGCATGCGATCGTTCACCTGGTGGAGGAGAAGGCCGACGACGATTGACCCATACACGGCTCGCCAGCCCATGCGGCAAGAATCGCAATGGCGCATCTGACGGGAACGGCGCTATGTTGCTAAATTGGTTCCTTAAGTCCAAGGAAGCGCTCGTGGTCCATACGGTATCGCCGCTCATTCTGAAGCTTTCGCTTTTTCTCATAACCGCTGTCGCTACGCATTTGGTCATGTCATTCGGGCAGACGTTGTTGCATTATAAGGTCGCCCACCATCGGATGGGCGGCAAGCTGTTTCGCGACCACATCAATTTCCATCACACGCACTATGCCGCCGATCATCTTGTCTCTCGGACATACCTCGGTGACGAAGGCAACATTACGCCCTACTTCTTTATTCCGGTATTTCTAGTCGGCGGGTGCGCTTATTTCCTGTTGCCGCTAAATCTTTTTGTGGTGATGGTAATTGCAAGCGCAGCGTCGTTTTACGCGCACGTCTTTTTCGACAAGCAATATCACGTAGAGGGATCGCGGCTTCAAAGGTTTGCGTGGTTCAGGCGCCAGCAGGAATTGCAC
>JBAUGC010000864.1:0-8922 GCA_049679485.1 Xanthobacteraceae bacterium | reverse complement strand
GTCTCGAACAGATCGATCGCGGGCCCAAGCGCGAGGTTGGCGTCGGCGGCGAGTGCGCGCAGTTCAGCGGCCGCCTCGTCCGGAATGCCGCGCACCGCAAGAAAGCGTTCGACTAGCGCGCGGGTCTCGCGCGGCAGCCGCGTTCCAGTGCCGTGTGCCGATTGTTCGAGAAATCGGTCGGCGATCTCACCGACCGAGCGGCCGCCCACCGCGGCAATGCCGGCGATCGAAAGAAGGTCGGTGATGAGGTTGTGCGCCGCCTTGGGATCGGAGCCGGCAAGTGCTGCGAGCACGCCCTGATATTCCGGCGGCCGGTTCGCGGCGGTGAGTGCAAGTTGATCAAGATCGTGCGCCAGCGACCATTTGCTGTTGAAGTCTTTCAACAGGCGGCGCTTCCACGCCGGCGCAAGATCGAGCGCGGCGACGAAAGCCATAAACATACCAACATCGCCGATGCGGATCTCCGGTGCGCTCAGTCCATAGAGCGTGGTCGCTTCGAGCCCCAGCGTCAGCATTTCCGCATCGGCCGCCGCTTTGTCCCAGCGGCCGAACGATTCGATGCCGGCCTGGACGAACTCGGCCGGCAATCCCTCGCGGTGACGAAACACTGCGCCCTGATAGCAGAAGCCCGCCGGCTTTCCGGCCGACGGCGATTGCAGATAGGCGCGCGACACCGGAATGGTCAGATCGGGCCGCAGGCACAGTTCGCGTCCATGCGGATCGCTGGTGAGAAACATGCGGCGGCGAATATCCTCGCCGGAAAGGTCGAGGAACGGCTCCGCGGGTTGCAGCACCGGCGGGTCGATCGGGGTGTAGCCGGCCCGCACATAGGAGGCGACGAGCCTCTGCGCGCGCTGGTCCGGTCCGTTGGTTGCAAAGCCCGACATGTCAGCCACATTCACGCCGGCGTATGGTTAACCGATCCAGGTGCGCGCGACGATGGTGTCAATTCCGCGGCCCTTTAACACGGCAGTCGTCGCCATTCGATGAAGATTGGTTCGTGCCGTTAACTCAGGGCTTTCCGGATGCGCCACGCACGGCGGCGATGATCCCTGGCACGGCGCTGGGGTCTGTGGTCAGCTGCGTATGACTGAGCCCGGGAACGATGGTCACCGGGATTTCCGGCTTGATCGAATGCAAAGTGGGGGCGAATTTGTCGGCGTAGAAAAGCTCGTCCTTTTCCCCGACCGCGACGGAGAGCGGCGTTTGCGCGTTATGGACGTCGGCGGCGTAATCGCGCGTCGCAAACGCCCGCATCAGCAGCCAGGAATAATGGCCGACCAGGATGTCGCTGCGCGCCGGATCGATGGCGAGGACGAGCGTCGTCAGATGATCGAACGCGTGGATGCCGACGCGGTCCAGCAGAAGGAGCGCAAGAATGCGCGGCAGGAACGGCACCGCGTATTTCGCGTCGCGGTTGTAGGTCGGCGCGAATGGCCCCAGCATCGGCGACAACATCACCGTGCGCACAAACATCTTTCCGAGCGGCGTTGCAGCGACATGGAGCGCGTAGCCGCCGCCGGAGGAGAAGCCCATCAGTACGAGCTTCGCGTTCGGCTGCCTGGCGCGCACCGCGGCGACGAAATCGGCCATGTCGTCGTCGAGTTCGCCCGCATAGTCGATATCGCCGCGCGTGCCGGTGTCGCCGTGGCCGCGAATGTCGGGCGCGTAAACCGGAATGCCGGCGGCGCTCAGCGCCTTGCCGAGCGGATGGATGCTCGCGCTCTGCGACGAGGAGCCGTGGATGGCGATGACCACGAGTTCGGCGTCGGGCGCGGGGTTCGCCGGCCAGACGCGGTAGGCAATCGGCGAGCCGTGGCTCGTCTGAAGTTTTTCCGGCTGCGGTAGATCGCTGAAATCGACCTTGCGGAACGGCGCGCCGAGCGAAGCGAGCAAGGACGGAGGATCGCTGGTACCGAATGCGAGCATGCCGGCGAGCGCGGCCACAATGGCAACGACGAGAACGCACGCGACGATGACGACGATCTTGGCGGCGCGGCTCATGATTTGGTCCCGATACCGTGTTGCGCCAGCAGGGCGCGCACCTTTTCGACCAGTGTATCTTCCGCCACCGGAAATTGGGCTAAACGCTGTTCCAAATACTCACGGCGCGAGGTATCGAACGCCTCATGAACTATGGCCTCGTCAGTACCCGAAATTAGATCCTTGATCTGTATTGTGCGATTGGCCTTTTCGTCGGGACCTTGGATGACCACGCAAGGTGCACCGCGCTTGTCGGCGTATTTAAATTGATTTCCAATATTCTTTGGATTCCCAAGAAACACTTCGGCGCGAATGCCGGCGTTCCGAAGTTTTTGGGCCATTTGCTGCGCTTTCATCAAATATTCGCGCGCGATTTCAGAATCGCGATCAAAAAATACGGCCACGACAACTGGACCAGTCCCTTCGGTAGTCTTGGGCTCCGCGAAACGCTCTAGAGCCGCCGCAAGTCGTGACACTCCGATAGAGAAACCGGTGGCCGGCACCGGCTGGCCACGAAAGCGTGAAACAAGTCCATCGTACCGCCCGCCGCCGCCAACCGAGCCGAAACGGATGGGTTTCCCGTCATCACCTGCAATTGGAAAGGTCAGGTCAACTTCGAAGACTGGGCCAGTGTAGTATTCAAGGCCGCGGACAACACTGGAATCGATGCTGATACGATCGGCTCCATAATTTGCCGCACGCACCAGTTGGGCTATTTGCGTCAGTTCTTGAATCCCTTCGTTTCCAATAGCGCTTGATCCCAATTCTTTAGACCAATCGCTCAGGACGCCTTCAAGGTCGCCCATCGCCTCATCAAGCTGAAATTCGACGTAATTGAGCACTCTTTGAATTTGCGGCGCATCCAGACCAGCGCCCTTTGTAAAATCACCGCTGTCGTCTTTTCGGCCGCTTCCCAGCAAAGCTTCAACGCCTTCGCGTCCCAAGCGATCGTATTTGTCAATGGCACGCAACACTGTAAGCCGTCGTCCGGCATTTGTTTCGCCGCCAAGTCCTATTGTCTCCAAGACGCCGTCAAGCACCTTGCGATTGTTGACCTTAACAACGTAGTGAGCGTGAAGACCCAGCGCCTCCATCGTGTCCGCGGCCATCATGCACATCTCGGCGTCGGCGGCGGGTGAGGCTGAGCCGACCGTGTCGGCGTCGAACTGCATGAACTGGCGGAAGCGGCCGGGGCCGGGCTTCTCGTTGCGGAACACCCAGCCGAAACGATAGCTGCGATACGGCTTCGGCAGCGCGTCGAAGTTTTCCGCGACATAACGCGCCAGCGGCGCGGTCAGGTCGTAGCGCAGCGACAGCCACTGCTCGTCGTCGTCCTGGAACGAGAACACGCCTTCGTTCGGCCGGTCCTGGTCGGGCAGAAATTTGCCGAGCGCGTCGGTGTATTCAATCGCCGGCGTCTCGACCGGATCGAAGCCGTAGCGCTCGTAGACGACTCGAATCTTCTCGATCATCGCCCGCGTTGCGGCGATCTCTGCCGGCCCGCGGTCGGCGAGGCCGCGCGGCAGGCGGGCTTTCAGCTTGTTGGGCTTATTGGGCTTGTCGCTCATGGGGCGGTGGTAACAGCGGCAAAAGGGGTGCTGCAACCCCGGTTTTCGTGATGGCCGGGCTTGTCCCGGCCATCCACGTCTTTTACGTCTTGCGTATCGCATATGCCAAAGACGTGGATGCCCGGCATAAAGCCGGGCATGACAGCGGAGCCAGCCATGTCACCTCCCACCGCTACCGCATTAGCCCACCAAACCAACGATCTTGATGCCTACTGGATTCCGTTTACGCCGAATCGGGCGTTCAAGCGCGCGCCGCGGCTCCTCGTCCGCGCCAAGGATCTGCATTATTTCACGCCCGACGGCCGCGCGGTCTTCGACGGACTGGCCGGGCTGTGGTGCACCAATGCCGGCCACAACCGCGATCCGATCGTCGCCGCGATTTCAAACCAGGCGGCGGAACTCGATTACGCGGCGGCGTTCCACTTTGCGCACCCCAAGTCTTTCGAGCTGGCGAGCCGGATCGCGGCGCTGGCGCCGGCCGATCTCAACCGGGTGTTTTTCTGCAATTCGGGCTCGGAGGCGATCGACACCGCGCTCAAAATCGCGCTCGCCTACCACAATGTGCGCGGCGAAGGCGCGCGCACGCGCTTGATCGGCCGCGAGCGCGGCTATCACGGCGTCGGCTTCGGCGGCATTTCGGTCGGCGGCATTGTCAACAACCGCAAATTCTTCGGCACGCTGCTCGCCGGTGTCGACCACCTGCCGGCGACCTATAGCCGCGAGCATCAGGCCTTTACCAAGGGCGAGCCGGAATGGGGCGCGCACCTTGCCGACGAGCTTGAGCGCATTGTCGCACTGCACGGCGCTTCGACCATTGCTGCGGTGATCGTCGAGCCGATGGCTGGATCGACCGGTGTGCTGCCGCCGCCAAAGGGCTATCTGCAGCGGCTGCGCGCGATCTGCGATCGGCATGGCATCTTGCTGATCTTCGACGAGGTCATCACCGGCTTCGGCAGGCTCGGTCATGCCTTTGCGGCGGAACGCTACGGCGTCACGCCGGACCTGCTGTGCTTCGCCAAAGGCGTCACCTCGGGCACCGTGCCGATGGGTGGCGTGATCGCGCGGGAGAGCATCTACGACGCCTTCATGCGCGGGCCCGAACACACCATCGAATTGTTCCACGGTTATACCTATTCGGCGCACCCGCTCGCGTGCGCCGCGGGCTTGGCGACGCTCGATCTCTACCGTGACGAAAATCTGTTCGATCGCGCCAAGCGGCTCGAGCCGGTCTATGCCGACGCGGCGATGACGCTGAAAGGACTGCCCAACGTCCTCGACATCCGCACCGTCGGGCTCGCCGCCGGCATCGATCTCGCCGCGCGGCCGGACGCGGTAGGCGAACGCGGCTACGAAGCGATGGAGCGCGCGTTCCATGACGAGGACCTCGTCATCCGTATCACCGGCGACACGCTCGCGATCGCCCCGCCGCTGATCGTGACCGAGGCGCATATCGCCGAGCTGTTTGAGAAGGCCGCGCGGGTCATCCGAGCGGTGGCGTAAGCGCCATACCCCCCTGCGATCGGAGCCGAGGCCATGGCGTGCCTCTGCCCCCAAAGTTGCCCCCTCGTCGTTATGCGGCTAGAGGCGCCGCGTCGCGACGGTTCGAATGGCTGCCTTAGGATTTTGCCCTTTCCACTGGCGAGGACACGATGCGCTGGCTCCAAGGCTTTGAGGCCCACCGCCGATCAATTGCAAAGGCGGTCACTTGGCGAATGATGGCTTCGCTCGACACCTTTGTGATCAGCTTCCTCGTAACCGGCCGGGTGGGAATTGCCGGATCCATTGCCGGGATCGAAATGCTGACCAAGATCGCCTTTTATTATCTGCATGAGCGAATTTGGGCGGCGGTTCGATGGGGCCGACGCTAGCGACGCTCCTTCAAACCCCGCACCGGGCGTTTGATGCAATAAAACCAGGCTTGCGGCGGTTGAGGGCTTGTGGACACTGGTGGCGCCCGGATGCGAATCGATCTCCGGGTCTAGCGCGCGCGGGGTCATTGAATGGTGCGCATCAGCGCCATTTTCATCGCCGGCTGCATGGTCCTCATCGCCGCCTCGCTAGGCGCTGTGCTGTTCCTTCGCTTTGGGCTCAGCCTCGCCAATTCGGCGCTCGCGGCGATGGGCCTTCTGACCGTGCTGGCGGTCTATAATGTCGTCGCCGGGCGGAAGCAGGATCGCGCCGAGGTGAGCGATCAGGTTTCCAGCATCGCGCGCGGGTCGAGCGATCTTGCGCGTCAGCTTGCGGAGTTCGACCGCCGGCTCGGTTTTATGGAGGGCAAGATCGAGACGGTGCTCGAGCGGGCGCTGTCGACCGTGCGCCCGCTCGCCAACGAGATCGAAGAGCTTTCGCGGCTGGTCAACCAGCTGGCCGACACCGCGGCCCAGCACGACGCCGCGCTCTCAGCGCTGCGCGACAACGACCACGCCGTGCCGCTGCATGCCGCCGCCGAGTTGCCGCCGGCGGCGAAGGAGGGCACGACCGCCAAGCCCGGCGATGCGGCGGGGTCGGTGTCGCCGGCTGGGCGGCAAATTCCGGCCTTCAACGGCCTCGACCGCGACGGCATCATCGCCGCGATCCGCGCTGGCATCGAAGCGCAGCGGATTGATCTGCATCTGCAGCCGATCGTAACCTTGCCGCAGCGCAAGGTTCGCTATTACGAGGCGGTGTCGCGGCTCAACGCCGGCAACGGCGAGACCGTCGCCGCCGAGGATTTTCTGCCCTATGCGGAAGCGGGCTCGCTGTTGCCGAAGCTCGACAGCCTCTCGGTGTTGCGCTGCGTGCAGGTGGTCAGGCGTCTCTTGCTCAAGAATCGCGACATCGGCCTGTTCTGTAATCTTGCCGTTGCAACGCTGACCGATGCCGGGTTTGCCCAATTGCTGGAATTTCTTGAGGCCAACCGCGCGATCGCACCTTCGCTCGTGTTCGAATTCACTCAGGCCGCGGTCCGCTCCATGGGGCCGATCGAGCACGAGAGCCTGGCCGCGCTTGCCGAGCGTGGATTTCGGTTTTCCATGGATAATCTCACCGATCTGCGCTTCGAGCCGCGCGAACTGACCGAACGCGGCTTCCGCTACATCAAGGCGTCGGCGGCGCTATTGCTGACCCGCGCCACCAGCAGCACCACCAATATCCATCCGGCGGATTTTTCCGACCTGCTCGGCCGCTTCGGCATCGATCTGATCGCAGACCGCATCGAGACCGAATCCACCGTGGTCGATCTGTTGGACTACGATGTCCGGTTTGGGCAGGGCTTTTTGTTTTCGCCGCCGCGCCCGGTGCGTCCGGAGGCGTTGCAGGGTGCCGCCGGCGACGCCGGCAAGGGCGGGCCGGGAAGAATGGGAGCTAGGGCTCCGACCGAAGCCGCGCCTGCCGCACAAGGCGGCCTTGCCAAACTTGCCCGCACCGGCAGCGGTAACTGAGGCGGCGAAACCTCCTTGCCTGAAATCATCGAGCGATTTGCACCGCTGGCGCGCGGCTACGACGTTCTGCTGTGCGACGTTTGGGGCGTAGTGCACAACGGCGTTGCCGCCTTCGCGCCGGCTTGCGAAGCGCTGAGGCGTTTTCGCGCCGGACGCGGCACGGTCATCCTCATCACCAACGCGCCGCGGCCGGGTGCTTCGGTGCAGCGCATTCTCGACCGGCTCAACGTGCCGCGCGACGCCTACGATGCGATCACAAGCTCCGGCGACGTCACCCGCGGCATCGTCGAGAATCGGTTACGCGAACGCGTCTTCCATCTCGGGCCGCAACGCGACCTGTCGATCTTTAGCGGGCTCGATGTCGCGTTCGCGCCGGTCGAAGACGCCGACTACGTCGTGTGCTCCGGTCTGTTCGACGACACCCGCGAGACGCCGGACAGCTACCGCGATCTCCTTGCGGCCGTGCGCGCCCGCTCGCTGTTCATGGTCTGCGCCAATCCCGACATTGTCGTTGAACGCGGCGATGAGCTGGTCTACTGCGCCGGCGCCTTGGCCGATGCCTACGCGGCGCTGGGCGGCGAAGTGCTCTATTGCGGCAAACCGCACGTCCCGATTTATGAGGCGGCGCTCGGCAAGGCTGCCGCTTTTCGCGGCGGTGAGGTGCCGCCGCTCAATAGGGTGTTGGCGATCGGCGATTCGGTCAGAACCGACCTGAAAGGCGCCGCCGGTTTTGGCGTCGATTGTCTGTTTGTCGTTTCCGGCATCCACGCCGAGGCTCTGGGCGGACGCGAAGCGCCGGAGCTTTCGGGCTTGAACACGGTTTTCGACACAGCCGGCGTAGCGCCGAAAGCGGTTACGCGCGCACTGGCGTGGTAGCCGCCGTTGCGAGGAGCAACGCGACCAAACAGGGTGGGATATCGGATCTAGGGCTCGATCGCTTCGCGCCGCTCGTTACCGGCGGCAACATCAACGTCCGGCGGAAGCTCGGGGAAAACCGCCTCGATCTTGGCCTTCAGCGTCTGCGCGTTGAACGGCTTGACGATGTAATTGTTCACGCCCGCCTTTCGCGCCGCGATCACGTTCTCGGTCTTCGATTCGGCCGTGACCATGATGAAGGGCGTGTCGCTCAAGTCGGGATCGGCGCGGACCTGGCGCAGCAGGTCAAAACCGGTCATCGGCTCCATATTCCAGTCGGAAATCACCAAGCCGTAGCGTTTGGTGTGCATCTTGGCGATCGCCGCAACGCCGTCGCTGGCGTCATCGACATCGGCGAAGCCGAGCTGACGCAACAGATTGCGGATAATACGGACCATGGTGGCGTAGTCGTCGACCACGAGCACGGGCATCTTCGGATCGAGCGCCATCGCTCTCTAGCTCCCTCGCGCGACCGGCGCACTCTGGCGCGATTGTCGCGCGGGTAAATGCCGGTATCCCCAGATCACGGCCGAGGCGGTTGACGCCGCGGCCATCCCCTAATGACCGGACAAGCTACATTGCCTGTTTGAACAGCGGGTTAATCGCGCCGGGGCTTGCCCGGCCGGCCGCGGGCCGCCGGTTTGCCGTGCTTGACATTACAGGCACGGCTACGCCACCTAACCGGCGATCCGAATAAGGTTTTATTAACCATCGAAGGCCGGATGCCGACCAAAAGCTTCCGTATCGTGCGCGATGCTGCGCCCGATGACGCATTGCGCGGCGCGGTCGTCGCCATTGGCAATTTCGACGGCCTGCATCGCGGCCACAAAGCGGTCATTGCCGCCGCGCAGTCGCGCGCGAAGGCGCTCGGAAAGCCCGCTGCGGCGCTGACCTTCGAGCCGCATCCGCGCACCTTCTTCAAGCCGGGCGAGCCGCTATTCCGGCTGACCGACGAAGCCGCAAAATTGCGGCTCCTCGCCGCAACCGGGCTCGACGGCGCGATCGTGCTTACTTTCGATGCGGCGCTGGCCAAATTG
>JBAUGC010000863.1:0-5776 GCA_049679485.1 Xanthobacteraceae bacterium | reverse complement strand
TCAAGTAATCGATGTCGTTGCGCAATGGCACGCGACGTCAGCCCGTTTCGGACAGCCGCGGTGTTGAGACATACCTCGCTGCCTAGCTCTTAAAACTTCACAACGCATCTGATTTGAAACCGAGGAGACGATGTCATGAAGGCGTGTACGCTGACGTTCTCCGCTGTGATCCTGCTGGCCAGTACCGCTGTTCCGGTCATGGCCCAGCAAACCACCGGCGTGCTCGGTTCGCCCGACGCGACCACGACGATAGACGGCCGCTACCTCCCGCCACCGCCGCAAAAATTTGAGGGCGAGATTAACCTCAACGCTTCACAGTCAAAGCCGGCTTGGCCAGCGCGCGTGGTCCCGCCGAAAGGCGCGCCGAATATCCTACTGATCATGACCGACGACGTCGGCTTTGGTGCACCATCCACCTTCGGCGGCGTCATTCCGACCCCCTCGATGGACCGCATCGCTGCCAGCGGACTGCGCTACACCAACTTCCACTCTACCTCGCTGTGCTCGCCGACACGGGCTGCGCTAATCACCGGACGCAACCACCACTCGGTAGGGTTCGGCGTGATCTCCGAGATCGCGACGGGCTTCCCCGGCTACAACAGCGTAATTGGCAAAGAAAGCGCCACGATCGGTCGCATTCTGCTCGAGAACGGATACCGCACGTCGTGGTTCGGCAAGAACCACAACACGCCAGTCTATCAGACGAGTCAGGCTGGTCCTTTCGACCAGTGGCCAACCGGCATGGGCTTCGAGCACTTCTACGGTTTCATGGGTGGCGACGCCGATCAGTGGACACCGGGCTCGCTGTTCCGAGATACCACGCATATCCAGCCGTTCATCGGGAATCCGCAGTGGAACCTGACCACCGCAATGGCGGATGACGCGATTCACTGGATGAATGAACTCAACGACATCGATCCGTCGATGCCGTTCCTCATGTACTACGTGCCGGGCGGCACGCACTCGCCGCACCATCCGACGCCGGAATGGGACAAAAAGATCAGTGACATGCATCTGTTCGACAAGGGCTGGAACGCCGTGCGCGAGCAGATCTTTGCCAATCAGAAGAAGCTCGGCGTGATCCCCCAGGACTCCAAGCTGACGCCCTGGCCGAAGGATATGTTGAAGGAGTGGGACCAGCTCACGCCTGTCGAGCAGAAGCTCTTCATCCGGCAGGCCGACGTGTATGGCGCGTATCTCGCCTATACCGACCATGAGATCGGCCGGGTCATCCAAGCCGTGGAGGACATGGGAAAGCTCGACAACACAATCATCATTTACATCAGCGGCGACAACGGCGCTTCGGCTGAAGGGTCGCCGACCGGCACGTTTAACGAAGTCGTTCCGTTCAACGGCATCGAGATGACGGCCGAACAGGAGATGCCATGGTACGCCGCGTGGGGTACCGCCCAGACCTACCCGCACTATGCGGTCGGGTGGGCCTGGGCGTTTGACACGCCGTACAAGTGGACGAAGCAGATTCCGTCGTTCTTCGGCGGCACGAAACAGGGCATGGCGATCTCTTGGCCCGCGAAGATCAAGGACAGGGGCGGCATCCGCTGGCAATTCCACCACGTGATTGACATCGCGCCGACGCTGCTGGAACTGACCGGCATTCCGGCACCCGTCATGGTCGACGGCGTCGCGCAAAAGCCGATCGAAGGCGTGAGCCTGGCCTACACCTTCGACAAGGCCAACGCCGGCGCACCGTCGCCCCATCACACCCAGTATTTCGAGATGTTGGGCGTACAGGGATTGTACAACGACGGTTGGATGCTGAGCGCGGTTCCGATCCGCGCGCCTTGGCAACT
The DNA here is from genome assembly GCA_049679485.1 of Xanthobacteraceae bacterium. Classification (GTDB taxonomy): domain Bacteria; phylum Pseudomonadota; class Alphaproteobacteria; order Rhizobiales; family Xanthobacteraceae; genus BOG-931. The sequence continues at coordinate 3,965 of JBAUGC010000863.1, read as the reverse complement.
GGAGACCAAGGCGGTCCAAGATCCCGCCAGCGCCTTCAAGTTCGAGCTGTACGAATTGAGCAAGGACTGGACGCAATACACCGATGTCGCCGCGGCCAATCCGCGTAGGGTCGAGGAGATGAAGGACCTGATGTTCGGCGAGTTCGCCAAGTATCAGGTGCTGCCGCTCGATGCCTCGGCGTCACCGCGGTTCGTCACGCCGCGTCCTAGCGCGGCAGCGGGCCGAAAGGTCTTCACCTATTCAGGCTCGACCGTGAGTATCCCGAACGGCAACCAGCCGAGCGTGCTCAACACGTCCTACACCATCACGGCCGACATCGACGTGCCGCAGAGCGGGGCCGAAGGCGTGATCGTCGGCGAGGGGGGACGATTCGTCGGGTACGCCCTGTACCTGCTGAAGGGCAAGCCGGTGTTCACGTACAACCTGCTCGACCTCAAGCGGACCCGTTGGGAGGGACCAGACGCGCTGGCCGCCGGCAAGCATACGATCGAGTACGACTTCAAGTACGACGGGCTCGGCGAGGCGACGCTGGCGTACAACAATCTGAGCGGCGTGGGTCGTGGCGGCACGGGGACGCTGAAGGTGGACGGCAAGCTGGTGTCGACCCAGAAGGTGGAGCGGACGCTTCCCCTAGTCCTGCCACTCGACCAGACGTTCGACATCGGCACCAGCGGCCCCACTCCGGTGGATGACCACGACTATAAGGTGCCGTTCAAGTTCACCGGCAAGATCAACAAGCTGACCATCGCGCTCGATCCGCCGAAGCTGACACCGGACGACGTCAAGAAACTGGAGGCTGGCCAACGTTCTGCGCAGGACGCGAACTAACCGGCACGCTAAACGCGCAATGGCCGGGGGGCGCCCCCCCCGGCCATCAACTGGCAACTCGGCGTCGTGTGACAAGGCTGACAGGGAAGAGTGAAATGAAGCGGGTTTTGATTGCTGGGATATTCGCGCTTGCGGCCGGGGGAGAAGCATTTGCGGCCGATCTTCCGATTGCGCCGCCTCCGCCGCGGGCCCCGGCGGCTTACATTCCGGCTCCAATTCCGCTGTACAATTGGACGGGCTTCTATCTCGGCGGCAATGTTGGTGGGATCTTCAGCGGCCTTAGCGCTTCGGACTCGATCGGGAGCAACTTTACCAACACGACCAGCCAATCGTTCCTCGGCGGCGGTCAGGTTGGCGCCAACTATCAGTTCTGGGGCGGCCTGGTGATTGGCGCGGAGGCTGATTTCGATTGGCTTCCCAACACCAAGAACAGCATTACGGCAACAAATGCCGGAACCACTGCAACTACGGCTATCAACAACCGCTGGCTGACGCTTGTGGACGCCCGTGTCGGCTACGCGTGGGACCGTCTGCTCGTTTATGGCAAGGGTGGAGGCGCCTTCGCCGGAGCGAGCAATTCTAACGGTACGGTCGGCACCACAGTCGTTAACATTTCCGGACCTGGCAGTAATTCGGGCTGGACGGCGGGTGCCGGCGTTGAATATGCGTTCGCCGGTACTTGGTCGGTTCGAGCCGAGTACGATTTCGTACGGCTGAACGCCGCGAGCTATACGGTACCGGCATCGGCGCCTGCCCCGTTTAGCGGTGACACAATCTCGTCCAACAACCGACAACTCAACATCTTCTCGGTCGGGCTGAACTACAAATTCGGCGGCTGGTGATCGCAAAAACCTGACAAACCGGACGGACGCAGTCCAACTCGGCGTCAGCTAGGTCCGAGTCTCGATGCAGGCTAGGAACCGCAAGCTACACTTGCTCATCACCGCATGGGTCGAAATAGCGACGGGGCTTTGTCTTCTTCTTCTGCCAACTGCTCTGCTATTTCTGCTACTTGGTCTTGACCATGCAACGGTTGACACGATCCTTGTCGGGCGGTTTGCGGGTTCAGCGCTGCTTGCCGTAGGCGTCGCAAGCTGGAAGGCGAGGACCGACACGCGAACGCCTGCACAGTTGGGCTTGCTAACTGGCATTCTTGTTTACGACGCGGCCGCGGCAATGCTCCTAACATACGCGGGGACAGTGTTAGAGCTGATCGGGGTCTTGCTTTGGCCCGCCGTTGCGCTGCACGCAATTCTTGCGGTGTGGTGCGTCACGTGTTTACTTCCAGATGGATCCGGCCATCGTGAGAAATCCAAGAATTGATATCGATCGCCGTCAGGATGCAACGTACAAAAGACGATCCCGCATTTATAAGCGGTGCGCGCTTCTTACAAACTCAGCATGGCCAATTCCCGATTATACATAACCTTGATCGCCGTGGTGCTGGTCTGCGCCTTCGCAGGGTCGGCTTTAATAAGCTCCTTTCGGTTCAATCCGGACCGGAGTAGCGATGGCGACTTTATCACGCGGGCGCAGCAGAAGTCTGCGCCCGGGATAATGGTGAGGGCTAGCGCACTCGGAGCGCGCGAGAGCCGGCATAGCTTCGGAGAGGATCTAGCCAAATATGACATTCAACCCGTCTGGCTGTCGATCGCAAACAACACGGACAATGAACTCGTGTATGTTCAGATCGCAACGGACCCCGAATATTATTCTCCTTATGAAGTATCCTATCGGTTCCGTGGCTCTTTTTCTTCAGCCGCAAACCGCGCGCGCGACCTGTTCTTTCTCGAACGTCAGATGCCGAGCATCCTGCCTCCTCACTCGCGTACGACCGGTTTCGTGTATGGAGTGCTCGATGCGGGCGTGAAATATGTGCATATGCTAGTTGCCGGAAGCGGCCGTCTAGAAACATTCGATTTTGCATTGCCGGTTCCAGGACCGGCGTTTGTCGGCACAAGTGTTAGCGCTGACAACATCTACGCCGGTCAGGAGCTCGATGATCTCGACCTCAACGCGTTAAGAACAATGCTGGCAAAGTACCCGTGCTGTACGACAGACTCTGGTGCGACCCACGACGGTGATCCCATCAATGTCGTCCTCGTGGAAAGCAAAGGCGATCCGATTGTTCCGTTTGTTGCCCGGGGGTGGCATTTGACTCAGAAACTCGATGTCGCGAGCGTTATTGAAACCGTGCGCGCTTTCATGTTTCGGGACGAGTACCTTACCTCACCAGTGAGTCCGTTGTACGTGTTTGGTCGCCGAGAGGATGTCGCGTTGCAGAAAGCACGATCGACAATCAACGAGCGGATCCACACACGGCATGGCTGACGCCCTACACGTTCGAGTCGCGCAGGGTATGGATCGGTCAGGTGAGCCGCGACATTGGCGTTCGCTTGACAGATCAGACGTGGAACCTGACCACTCATAAAATTGGTCCGGATGTTGATTTTGATCGAGGCTATTTTCTGCAAGACCTTTTGATGTCAGGATTTGTAGAGCGATACGGGTTCGTAGGTGGCCTGCACGCAGCCACAATGTCCGACCCGCGCAAGAATCTTACAGGAGATCCCTACTACACTGACGGATTACGCGTCGTCGTATTCCTTTCAGATGAAGCAGAGCCATTGAACGAAATCGGCAGGCTTCGGTGGGAATTGCCTCTGCCGCTGAGGGAACAGGCACGCTGATCCCCAAGATGTCGCCCTTGCGGCGGAGAGGGACAGCGATTGAGGAATAGCGAATAGCATGGCTAGGCAGCTAGGCAGGATCAAATTTGCATTGCTTGTGGCGCTCGCGAGGCTGGACCGGGTCCAAAATTGCTCGCCTCGGTGACGGGTAAGCGCGCCTAGAGAATTATTGCGTTGCTGCCGAAGCCGCTGTGCAGCGCGAACCGGCGCTTTTGCCTTATCAGTGCTAGCGGGCGAAACCGCGTTAGACCGGCAAGGTTTCACTTGACGGTGCCAGAGCGAGTATGCGGTTTTATTGTGCCACCCCTTTGTCCGCTTTTAGCAGTTCGCTGAAAAACCTAGAGATCGAAGTTTCGATTTCTCTTTAGGTTCCGTGGCTCTGTTGAGGTGTTCGATCACTTGAGACGCTTTGGTAGTGCGGACGGGCATTCGGCGCTAAGCCGCGA